>NZ_JBSFHA010000014.1:0-156532 GCF_053596855.1 Streptomyces sp. NPDC001617 | reverse complement strand
CCCGCGACGTCCCTCTCCGAGGGGGACCGCGTCGAGGTCCTCACCGCCGTCCAAGGAGGCTGACCCATGGCCGACGACCCCTTGACATGCGCTTCCTGGTATCGGCGTCGGCGAGTGACACGCGCCTCCCGGCATCGGCGTGGGCGAGCGATACCCGCCCCCCAACACCAGCGCCGACCAGCTCCCTGCCCACCGCACGCCGCCGGACCCACCGCCGGCGCCGGACCCTCCTCGCCGCCCTCATTGCCGCCGCCGTGGTCCTCCCTCTCTCCGGAGCCACTCGCCCCCAGATCCCCGCCCCACCCCCGGCAACCCTCGCCCCCCTCACGCCCTCCACCCTCACCGCGGCCTACGCAGCCAACCGCGCCAACGCCGCCGAAGCCGCCCGTATGGCCGCGGCCCACCGCGACACCTCCCGTGCCGCCGCGGACCGTGCCATGGCCGCCCCTGCCCGCCATCTCCTCCACTTCGACGGCCGAGGCCCCGGCGAGGCCACGGAGGTGTTCGGCGACCTCGCCCACGCGACCCGTATCGCCGTCCTGGTCCCCGGCTCCGACACCTCCCTCGACACCTACGGCCGCTTCCGGGCCACCGCTGTGGCCCTCGATCAACGGCTCACCCGCGAGGCCCCCGAAGGCACCCGCACGGCGGTCGTGGCCTGGCTCGGCTACCGGACACCCGCCACGATCAGCACCACCGTCCTCACCCCGGGCCGAGCCGAACAAGCCGCCCCCCACCTGCGCGACCTCATCCGCGAACTCCGCGCCACCGCAGGCGACAAGCCCGCCGTCTCCCTGCTCTGCCACTCCTACGGCACGGTCGTCTGCGCCCGCGCGGCGGCCGGCCTGGACGCCGCCCATCTGCACGTCACCGACATAGCCCTGGTCGGCAGCCCCGGCACCGGCGCGGACTCGGCGGCCGGCCTGCACACCCGGGCCCGTATCTGGGCCGCCCGCGGCGCCGACGACTGGATCGCGGACGTACCGCACATCCGGACCGACCTCTTCGGCACGACCGTCGGCTTCGGCACCGACCCGGTGTCCCCGTCCTTCGGCGCCCACGTCTTCGCGGCGGGCCCCGGCGGCCACAGCGACTACTTCAAGCCGGGCTCGGTCTCCCTGACCAACCTCACCCGCATCGTCCTCGGCGAGACAACGGAGGTGACCCATGCGTGAGTCCAAGACGCCGGAGTCGAGTGCGGGCGGACGGACCGTGCCGAGGCAGAGGCCACCTGTGCCGACTACGTCGTCGGCTGCGTCGGCCGCGATGGCCGCGATGGCCACGTCGGCGTCGCGCGCCCCGGTGCCATCGGTGCCGTCCCTCCTCCACCGCGCCCGAACCGCCCTCCACCGCACCGCCACCCGCATCGACACCGCCACCCCACCCACCCGCGACCGGGCCGTGGACGCGCTCCGCGCCTTCGCGATCCTCGGTGTCGTCCTCGGGCACTGGCTGGTCACCGCGCTCGTCGCGGACGGCGGCACCCTCCACACCACCAGCCCGCTCCAGCACATGCCCTGGCTGGCCCCGATCTCCTGGGTCTTCCAGACCCTCGCCGTGTTCTTCCTGGTCGGCGGTCATGTGGCGACCCGGAGTTACACGGCGGCCCAGGCCAAGGGCACTCCGTATCTTCGGTGGCTGACCGCCCGTCTGTCCCGCCTCTTCAAGCCGGTCGCCGCCGTCCTCACCCTGTGGACGATCGCCACGATCGCCCTGCTCCTGTCGGGCACGGAGTTCGAGACGGTCCGCACCCTCGTCAAACTCGCCCTCTCGCCGATGTGGTTCCTGGTCGTCTTCGCGGCGCTGACGGCGGCGACCCCGCTGCTCACCCGGCTCAACCCCCTGTGGCCGCTCGCCGTCGTCCTCCATGTGGACCTTCTCCGCTTCGGCCTCGGCGCCCCGCAGAGCCTCGGCTGGGTCAACCTGGCGGCGGGCTGGCTGGTGCCCTACACCCTGGGCGCGGCCTGGACCCGCGGTGAACTGGACCGGCCGCGCGCCGGCTGGATCCTGCTCGTCGGCGGCGCGGCGACCACCGCCGCACTGGTCGCCTGGGCGGGCTACCCGGCGTCCATGGTCGGCGTCCCCGGCCAGTCCCTCTCCAACCTCAACCCGCCCACCCTGGCCGCCGTCACCTTCGGCCTGGCCCAGTGCGGCCTGGCCCTTCTCCTCCGCGACCGGCTGCGCCGTGCGATGCGACGCCCGTTCGCCTGGGCGGCGGTGGCGTTCGTGAACCTCTCCGCGATGACGATCTTCCTCTGGCACCAGACGGCGATGATGGCGACCACGGCCACCGGTCTCCTCGTGGGCCGGCTCCCCGGCCTCCACAGCCGCCCCGACAGCGTCGTCTGGGTGGCGTACCGCCTGGCCTGGCTCCCGGTCTTCGCCCTGTCCCTCGCCCTGTGCTGGGCGGCTTTTCGGTCCTACGAGCAGACCAGGCCCCGTAAGCGGCGCAGCTCCCGCGTCGTCCGGACATATCGCTCGTCCGATCGGGCGAGGGCGGCGGGGCCACGTCGTGTCTAGGGTGGTCCGCGTGACGGAGACGGGGATCCGGCGGCTGCTCGGCGGGCGGGTGCTGGGCTGGCTGCGGGTGCTGCGCGACGACCTGTGGACGGTCCGGGCCGACCCGCTTCCGCCGTCCGTATGGCTGCGCCGGCTGCCTCATGGCGTGGTGTGGCTGACCGGTCTCGGCGTCATGCTCGGCGGACTGGCCCAGCTTCAGGACAACGGACACCTGGGCTTCGGGTCCGCCTTCCTGATCGCGGTCGCGCAGAGCGGCGCCGTCGTCCTCGCGCTGTGGCGGCCGATCCCGGCGTGGTGGCTGTCCCTGGGCGCCACGCTGGTGGGCGCCCTCGCGCTGCACGGCAGGCTCGGCATGCAGCCGGGCACCGAGTTCACCTGGCCCTGGACCGCGGCCGGTATCGTCGCCCACCTGGTCGTCCTGCTCCTGCTCGCCCTGCGGGTGCCCACCCGGGTGTCCACGGAGGCGCTGGGCCTGACCGTGCTGGTCACCTATGTCCTCGAAGCGGGGTGGGGCGGAGGCGACCACCACCAGCCCACCGCTTTGCTCACCGTCGCGCTGTCCACGGTCGTCGTCGTCCTCGGCACAGCGCTGCGCGGCCGCCGCGAGGCGCGCAGCGAACTGCGCCGGCAGGCCACGCTGACCGCCGAGGAGCGGGCCCGGCGCACGCTGCTGGAGGAGCGCAACCGCATCGCGCGCGAGCTGCACGACGTGGTTGCCCACCACATGTCGGTCATCTCCATCCAGGCCCAGGTCGCCCCGCACCTTGTGGAGAACCCGCCCGCGGAGCTCAGGGAGAACCTGGACGGCATCCGGAACAACGCGCTGGAGGCGCTGACCGAGCTGCGCCGGGTGCTGGGCGTCCTGCGTTCGGAGGACCCCGGCTCGGCGGACGCGCCCGGCCTCGCCGAACCGCACACCCCGCAGCCGACCCTGGACCGGCTCGACGCGCTGGTCGAGAACACCCGGGCCGCCGGTCTGGACGTGACCCTGAAGGTCACCGGCGAGAACCGTGCGCTGCCCCAGGGCATGGAGCTGTCGGCGTACCGGATCGTGCAGGAGGCGTTGAGCAACGTCCTGCGCCACGCGCCCGGCGCGAACGCCGGCATCCAACTCCGTTACACCGCCTACGGGTTGATCGTGGACATCGTCAACTCGCGGCCGACGCGGCCCGCAGCTCCGTCGCCCGGTGCCGGGCATGGTCTGCTCGGCATGCGGGAGCGGGTCACGATGCTCGACGGTTCCCTGACGGCGCACCCGCTGCCGGACGGCGGCTACAAGGTGTTCGCGTTCCTCCCGTCGCACCCTGCCGCCGGTGGCCCCGACCCCACCGATGCCCTCGACCCCACCGACGCCCCCGACTCCGGGGACGATCCCGCCTAGACCCCGCCCAGACCCTTAAGGACGCCTCCGCATGACGAGCAGCCCCATCCGCGTACTGATCGCCGACGACCAGCAGATGGTCCGGCAGGGCTTCACCGTGCTGCTCAACACCCAGCCCGACATCGAGGTGATCGGACAGGCGGTGGACGGCCTGGACGCGGTGGCGAAGGTCGCCGAACTCGCCCCGGACGTGGTCCTGATGGACATCCGTATGCCGGAACTGGACGGTATCGAGGCCACCCACCGGATCACCACCGAGCGGGAACACATCAAGGTCCTGGTGCTCACCACGTTCGACCTCGACGAGTACGTCTACGAGGCGCTGCGCGCGGGTGCCTCCGGCTTCCTCCTCAAGGACGCGTCCGCGGACAAGCTCGCCGAGGCGGTGCGGGTGGTGGCGGCCGGCGACGCCCTTCTCGCGCCGGGCATCACCCGCCGGCTGATCGCCGAGTTCTCCCGTCTGGACGGCAAGCCCCGCGCCCCGCTCAAGCAGCGCGTCGGCGATCTGACGGAGCGCGAGACGGAGGTCCTCGCCCTGATCGCCCAGGGCCTGTCGAACGCGGAGATCGCCGAGCGCCTGGTCGTGGCCGAGCAGACGGTGAAGACGCATGTGGGCCGCATCCTGGTGAAGCTGGGCCTGAGGGACCGTACGCAGGCGGCGGTGTTCGCGTACGAGTCGGGTCTGGTACGGCCGTCGGGGCGTTGACCTGCCCTCCCCTCGGCCGTACCCGTAGTACTTGAGGCGGATGCCGAAGGACCCCTCTCACTGGTGACGACCGAGACCCCCGCCTGCGCCTACCGTTCCTGATGTGACCGAGACGACCCAGACGACGCCCACGAGCCCACCGGAGCCGCCGGAGGGTGCGCACGAGGCGTACAAGCCGAACAGCCCGGAGTTCCGGGCGGCCGTGGACGCCCTGCGCGGTATGCGGCAGGACCTGTTCCACGACGCCTTCGCCTATCGCCCGCTGCCGCGCCTGAGCCTCGACGACCCGCTCGTCCGCCGCCTGCCGGGGCGCCTGCGGGACTACGCGACCTGGATCCCGCACGCCGTGATCACCGCGTTCGCCGTCCTGGCCATGCTCATCGCCGCGAACAGCGCGGTGATCGGCGCCGGCGGCAACTTCTTCCTCGGTCTGCTGGCCCTGGTCCCGGTCCTGCTGACGACGGTCCGGCCGGTCGGTGCGTTCTGGGCGTCGATGGCCGCGACCCCGGTCGCCGCGGTGCTCGGCTCCGACTGGGACACCGAGTGGCCATGGCTGCCCGGCGCGTTCGCCTGCCACCTGTTCGTGCTCACGATCGTGGCGATACGGACCAGGCCGCGCACGGCGGCCTGGATGTGGGCGCTGACCGGGGTCTACGGCGTGGTGGTCGCCACCTTCTTCAGCTGGGGCCACTCCACCTTCGACACCAACACCGCCCAGATGCTGTCCTTCTCCGCCCTGGTCCTCCTCGCGGTCGCCGTCTGGCACATCCGCCGGCAGGCCCGCCAGGAGGTGACCGCCCAGCAGACGGTGACCGCGCACGAGCGTTCGCGGCGCACCCTCCTCGAAGAACGCACGACGATCGCCCGCGAACTGCACGATGTGGTCGCCCACCACATGTCGGTCGTCGCCATCCAGGCGGAGGCCGCCCCGTACCGGGTGGAGAACCCGCCGCCGGAGCTGGAGAAGGCGTTCGCGACGATCCGGGAGAACGCGGTGGCGGCGCTGACCGAACTGCGCCGCGTGCTGGGCGTGGTCCGCGCCGAGGACTACGAGGCCCCGGACGCCCCGCAGCCCACCCTCGCCGACCTGGAGGGACTGCTCGCCAACGTGCGCGAGACCGGCCTGCAGGTGGACAGGACGACGACCGGGGCGATACGGGAACTCCCGCAGGGCGTCGAGCTGTCGGCGTACCGCATAGTCCAGGAGGCGTTGAGCAACACCCTGCGCCACGCACCGGGGGCGAGCGCACGTGTCGAGATCGGTTATGTCCTCGGCGGCCTGGGCCTGCGCATAGTCAACGGCCCGCCCCCGAACCCGTCCCTTCTCAAGCCCTCGCCCGGCGCCGGTCACGGCATCACCGGCATGCGGGAGCGCGTCACGATGCTGAACGGCGAGATGACGGCGGGCCGGACGGACGGGGGCGGCTACGAGGTGACGGTGTTCCTGCCGGTCGCCACCGGGACCGAAGGAGAGGCATGACGATCCGCGTACTCATCGCGGACGACCAGATGATGGTGCGCGAGGGCTTCTCGGTCCTGCTGAACGCGATGCCGGACATCGAGGTCGTGGGCGAGGCGGTCAACGGCCGCGAGGCGGTCGACCGCGTCCGTGAACTCGCCCCCGACGTCGTCCTGATGGACATCCGCATGCCCGAACTGAACGGGATCGAGGCGACCCGAGAGATCGTGGCCGCCGACACGACGTCGAAGGTGCTGGTCCTGACGACCTTCGACCTCGACGAGTACGTCTACCAGGCGCTGCGGGCAGGGGCGTCCGGCTTCCTCCTGAAGGACGCGTCCGCCCGCCAACTGGCGGACGGCGTAAGGGTGGTGGCCTCGGGCGAGGCACTCCTGGCCCCCACGGTCACCAAGCGGCTGATCACCGAGTTCTCCAAGCTCTCCCAGGCCCCGCGCATCATGCGGTCCGCCCAGGCGGCCTACGGCGACCTGACCGAGCGCGAGACGGAGGTCCTGGTCCTGATCGCCCAGGGCCTGTCCAACGCGGAGATAGCGGAGCGCCTGGTGGTGGCCGAGTCCACGATCAAGACCCATGTCAGCCGCATCCTGGTGAAGCTCGGCCTGCGGGACCGCACCCAGGCGGCGGTGTTCGCGTACGAGGCGCGGCTGGTGACGCCGGGCTAGGGGTGTGCCTCCAGACCTTGGTCACATGCGTGCGAACTTTTCGATGGCCGCTGGGGTGACGGGGGTGAAGAAGTTGACGAGGTTGCCGTCGGGGTCACGGAACAGCAGCGACCGGTTGCCCCAGGGCATCGTGGTGGGCTCGGTGACGAAGTCGGTGACGAAGCCGGTCAGGTTCCGGTGAACGCGGTCCACGTCGTCGACGAGGAACTCGGTGATCACACTGTGGTTGTCCGCCGGGCGGGCAGAGCCCGGGGCGAACAGCGGGACGGTGCGGGTGCCGGCGATCGCGAGGGTGGCGCCCGCGGTCCTGAGTTCGGCGAAGTCTTCGGTGGCCCACGTCGCCCGCGCCCCTGTTGCTCGCTCGTAGAACTCGACGAGGCGCGCCACGTCGCCGGTGATGATGCGGATCGAGACGAAGTCCATGGGATTCTCCTTGGCCGGGCTGGAGGCGTGCACGTCGCACTGCCACGTCGCAGGCTAGGAGAAATAGTGGACAGAATCGGTCCTGTATTCGCAGTAGGCTGCGCACATGCCTCGCCCCACCGGCCGCGTGCTGACACTCCTGGAGCTGCTGCAGTCGGGCGGCACCCGGACGGTGGCCGAACTCGCCGACCGGCTCGGCGTCGAGGGGCGCACCGTGCGGCGGTATGTGGACCAGCTGGTCGACCTGGATGTGCCGGTGGAGTCGGTGCGCGGGCGCTACGGCGGGTACCGGCTCGCCCCCGGGTACCGCCTGCCTCCGCTCATGCTCAGCGACGACGAGGCGCTGGCCGTGCTGCTCGGCCTGGTCGCCGGCCGCCGGGCGGGGTTGACGACGATGGAGCGCACGGCGAGCGAGACGGCATCGGCGAAGATCCGGCGGGTGCTGCCCAAGCACATCGCCCGCCGGCTCGACACACTTCTGGAGGCTCTCGCCTTCACGGACCAGCCCGGCGAGTTCGATACGCCCGACGCTGAGGTCCTGCTCACCATCGCCGACGCGGTGCGCCACCGCCGACCGGTCTCGATCCGCTACACCGACCGCGAGGGTCGGCGCAGCGAACGCACACTGCACGCGTACGGGATCGTCGCCCATGCGGGCCGCTGGTACGTCACAGGCGAGGACGCCGAGGTCGGCGAGGACCGGACCTTCCGGCTCGATCGCATCGCGGACGCGAGGACCCTGCCCGGCTCGTTCGAAGCGCCGGTGGGTCCCGATCCGGCCCAGCGCGTGCTGTCAGGATTCGCCACGGCCGAGTACCGGCATGAGGTGACCTTGCGGATCCACGGGACAGTGGAGCAGATCCGAGCCCACCTCCCCGCCGGCGTCGCGAGCCTGGAGGAGCACGAGCCCGCGGCCGGCCAGGGCCCGGCGGCCGAGCGCTGGCTGCGCGTCGAATTGCGGGCGGAGCGGCTCGACTGGTTGCCCCGGATTCTCGCCGCACTCGACCGGCCGTTCGTCATCGAGCGCCCCGCCGAACTGCGCGACCTGGTCCTCGCGCTCGCCGACCGCCTCACGTCCCACGCGCGCCGAGCCTGACGCCGAGGAACCACTGTCAGGAAACGGCACAGCCAGGACTCGTCCGGCACGGAAACCGGAAGGAGTCACCGAGCGCCGCCAACGCGAGCAGCGGCGCGCCTGCAGCCACGACGAGGGCGACCAGGAGGGCGCCTTGGACGCCGTGCGTCTGCGCGAGGCCGCCGGAGACGGCTTGTCCGGCGGCTGTCCCGAGGGGGCCGCCGGCGCAGAGGACGGTCATGGCGACGGTGGCCCGTTCGACGGGGGCGAGTCGTTCGGTCAGGGCGTACAGGCTGATCATGTAGGGCGCGACGGTGACGCTCGCGACGGGGAGGGATGCCAGTCGGGTGCCGACGAAGAGAACCAGCATGCCGACGAAGAGCGTCGCGGCGAAGGTGAGGTAACGGGCGCGGAGGGAGAACCGCTCGGGCAGCCAGGCACAGGCGGCGCCGGCCAGGGCGCTCCCGATGCCGAACTCGGCGTAGACGAGCCCCGAGGCGGCCGGCCTGCCGATCGTGTCGGCGTAGACGGTGACGGCGGTCTGGACCGCGCCGAAGACCGCCCCCATCGCGGCCATCGCCAGGAACATGACGGCCAGGGGGCGGCGAGGCAGGCGCGGCTTCTCCGGCCCGCCCGGCGAAGGGCGGCGCGCGCCGGCATGGGCGTGGAGCTGGGCGAAGGGGAGGGTGGCCAGTGCGAGCAGAGCCATCGTGGCGAGGGCCGGGGCAAGAGGGGAGAGAGACGCGAGCAATCCGACGAAGGCCGGCCCGGCGACGAAGCTCAGCTCGTCGGCTGACGCCTCGTAGGAGAGGGCCGCGGGCAACAGGTGGTGCTGGTATCCCGGCGGGGAGGCGAGGGCTGGGCCGGAGTGGGCTTCGCAGGGCCGGCCGTGTGCTCAGAGCTCGGTGCCGCCACCGGCGAAACGTACCGGAGAGACGAGTGCGATGCGGATCAGGCCGGGCTCGGGAGGCGGGGCGTCGTAGACGTAGGTGGCGGTGAGCGCGGGGTGGGTGTCCGTGGCTTCGAGACGGGTCGTGTAGATCTTCATGCCTCGGGCGGCGCTTTGCGCTCGTCGGCCGAGTGTCGGGTTCTTCTCCAGCTCTGCTCGTAGCGCCTCGACAGCCTCAAGTGCTCCGCCGCCGATGGCGAGGCAGCGCGCATGGGCCTCGCGGGTGATCTCTGCGACGGTCGGCTGCTGGTTCTCGTTCAACGGTCGTTTCCCCGAGCCTTTCGGATCTCGGCGGCGGCCGCGGCGACGGCGGAGTCGAAGGCAGGGTCCTGGCGTGCGGCGACCCGGCCGCGGAACTCCTCGACGAGGCGGACGACACCGGAGAGATCCGCAGGGTCGGCATGGTTGATCTCACGGGCCAGCTCGGCTTCGAAGTCGTCCGCGTCGCCGGGGAAGCCGTAGCCCATGGTGAGGGCCGCGCGGAGCTCGCCGATGGTGCGCATCGGCGGGAAGTGGGGCTGGCCGGACTCTGCCGGGCGGGTGGTCATGGCGTCGGCTCCCTTTCGCGGTGTCGCTTTCACCGTACCCGGACGATTCCGTGCGGTGATGTTCACGCCGCCACCAGTTCGCACCACACGTACTTGCCCCGGTTGCCGTTCCTCGACTGTGGTTGCCAGCCCCATACGTCGCCGCAGGCGCGGACCAGGGAGAGGCCGCGGCCGTTCTCGGAGTCGGTGAGGTGCTCCAACGGGCGGGGCGGGTCGGGCGGTTCGGGGTTCGCGTCCCATGCGGCGAGGCGGAGTACGCCGGGGGAGTGGCGGACGCGCAGGGCGGCGGGGCCCTTGGTGTGCAGTACGGCGTTGGAGATCAGCTCGGTTGCGAGGAGTTCGGCCGTGTCTACCAGCGTGATCAGGCCGTGCAGGGTCAGGATCAGGCGGAGCGTGCGGCGACAGACGGTGACGGCTCGGGGGTCGTTGGGGATGGAGAGGGTGTACTCCCAGGTTTCGGGCATGCGTGAACTCCGTACGAGTGAGGGGGAGTTGTGCGGTGGCGGTGCCGCGGCCGTCGTGGCGGGACGGTGCGGTGCACTTCCGCACTGTGTGCGTTGCGTCACCGACGGTAGGGCAATAATTATCGCCAGCGCAACTGGTTGTCGTAGTCTTGCCCTCGAACGAGGCATATCAACAGGGGTGTTGAGGAGGGCTGATGCCGCCGAGGAGTCATGCGACCGCACGGCAAATGCGCCTGGGGGCTGAGCTGCGACGCCTGCGCGAGGCGGCCGGGCTGAAGGCGCGTGAGGTGGCAGGGCTGCTGAACTCGACCTCGGCGCAGATAAGCCAGATGGAGCTGGGTTTCGCAGGCGTCAGTGAGGAGCGGGTGCGGCGCCTCGCGGCTCATTACGCCTGTACGGACGAGGCGTTGATCGACGCTCTCGTGGCGATGGCGACCGATCGTACGCGTGGTTGGTGGGAGAAGTATCGGGGCGTGCTGCCTCCGGTGTTCCTGGACACCGCCGAGGCCGAGCATCATGCGACATTTCTCCGGGAAGTCGTGATCATGCTCGTGCCCGGGCTGCTGCAGACGGCGGACTACGCCCGCGCGGTGTACACATACATGAGACCCGAGCTTTCCGAGAACGAGGTCGCGCTGCGCGTGGAGCACCGGTTGAACCGGCGAGCCGTCATCGAAGGCGACGATCCCACCCCGTACGAGACGGTCATCCACGAGTTCGCCCTGCGGGTCCATGTGTCGGATCGCCGCATGTCACTGGCTCAACTCAGGTTCATCCTGGAGGAGATCGAGAAAGGGCATGCCACCGTGCGGGTCATCCCCGTCGACTACGTGGGTTTCGCCGGTGCCGGTGCCTCGATGATGTACCTGGGCGGCCCCCTGCCTCGGCTGGATACCGGGCTGCGAGACGCGCCGACCGGCGTCGGTTTCTCCGATACGGAAGCCCAGTTGGAGAAGCTGCGCACGCTGTTCCATAAGGTGAGGAGCGCGTCGCTGGAGCCGGTGGCGTCGCGGGACTTCATTCACCGGTTGGCGAAGGAACTCTGATGAACTGGCGGAAGTCGACGTACTCCAGCGGCGGCGACGGTGACACCTGCGTCGAGATAGCCACCCTCCCCACCCGCATAGCCGTCCGCGACTCCAAGGCCCCGGACCGTGCCACCCTCTCCTTCCCCAACACCTCCTTCGTGGCCCTCGTCGAGCACCTGAAAGTAGCGTTCACTTCTCGTCCATTGCAATGAGGGGTCGTCTATCGTTGCGTTAACTTCAGTAGTGTTGCAATGAAATATCTGCTCTGAGCTGTGTAAACGCATCTCCAGTGCAACAAATATGTTGTCACTATTTGGAAAGCTACGTAGCGTTTCCCGTGTCAGAAACAAAGACGCACACGGGAGACCACAATGCAGAAGTTCGACACCCCCGCCCCGATCTCCGCCGTCCTGGACATTCCCGCCGGCCGCATCCGGTTCCTCGCCGCGGACCGCGTCGACACCGCCGTCCAGGTGCTTCCCGGCGATCCGGCCAAGAGTCGTGACAGCAAGGCCGCCGAGCAGACCGCCGTCTCCTACGCCGACGGCGTTCTGCGGATCGCGGCCCCCGACAGCAAGCTCTTCGGTCCTTCCGGATCCCTGGAGGTGACCGTCGAGCTGCCCGCCGGGTCCCGTGTCGAGGTCAAGGCCGCCAGTACTGAGCTTCGGGCCGTCGGGCGCCTCGGTGACGTCGTCTTCGAGGGGGCGTACCGCGAGACAAGGATCGACGAGGCCGCGAGCCTCCGCCTCAGCGCGACCGACGGTGACGTCGAGGTCGGGCGGCTGGGGGGCGACGCGGAGATCAGCACCGCGCGGGGCGACATCCGGATCGCCGAGGCCGTACGCGGGACCGTCGTGCTCCAGACCCGGTCCGGCGACATCTCGGTCGGCGCCGCTCCCGGAGTCCCCGCCTCCCTGGACGCCGCCACCCCCAACGGCCGCGTCAGCAACGCCCTCAAGAACGACGGCAGCGCCGAACTCGACATCCGCGCCACCACCTCCAACGGCGACATCACCGCCCGCAGCCTCTGACGCAGGACCCACCCGACAGCCGGCCCACCCGACCCGGAGGAACTCATGATGAAGAACAGCACTTCCATGGTCCCGGTCGACGACACCGCCCTCGCCGTCACCGACACCGGCGGCCCCGGTATCCCCGTCGTCTACCTCAACGGCCAGTTCGCCACCCAGGGCTACTGGCGGCGGGTCCTCGCCGAACTCGGCCCGGACTGGCGGCACATCACCTACGACGAGCGGGCCCGCGGCAAGAAGTCGGGGCGGTCGGCCGACTACTCCTTCGAGGCGACCGTCCGGGACGTGGACGCCGTCCTCGCGGCCCGGGGTGTGGACCGGGCGCTGGTGGTCGGCTGGTCCTACGGCGCGTTCGTCGGCGCCCACTGGGCCGAACGGAATCCGGAGCGTGCCCTCGGCGCGGTCCTGGTCGACGGCGCGCAGCCGTACGACTGGCTGGACGAGGCCATGGAGCAGCGGATCCGCAAGCTGTTCCGGCGGGTGAGCTGGTTCGCACCGCTGCTGCGTCCGACCGGTCTGATCCCGCGGATGTCCGCCGAGGAGATGGCGGAGTGCAACATCGAGCTCGGCCGGATCTCCCGCGAGCGCGAACTGGCCCCCGTGCTGGACGCCATCACCGTCCCGGTGCGGTACGTGCTCGCCTCGGGGGCGTCCCTCGGCAGCAAGGGAGACGAGCAGGAACGCATCCGCGCAAGCCTCGACCAGGTCTTCGGGCGCAACCCGAACCTCCGGCTCGGCGCCAAGGTCGCCAGCAACCACGACGCGATCCTCAAGAAGGACTTCGCGGCCGTCGCCGAGGCCGTGCGCGAGGTGGCCGCTCTCGACCACCGCGGCACCCCGGAGTGAGACACCCCTGGTCAGAAGCGGGGACGCCGGGCTAGCGTCCCCGCATGGCAGCCTTCGATCCGTGGGACCCGGCGTTTCTCGCCGACCCCTACCCCGCTTACGCCGAGCTGCGCGCCAAGGGGCGCGTGCACTACTACGAGCCCACGAACCAGTGGCTCGTCCCGCACCACGCCGATGTCTCGGCGCTGCTGCGCGAGCGGCGGCTGGGGCGGACGTATGTGCACCGGTTCACGCACGAGGACTTCGGACGGACCGCGCCGCCCGCGGCGCACGAGCCGTTCCACACCCTCAACGACCACGGGATGCTCGACCTGGAGCCGCCGGACCACACCCGCATCCGACGGCTGGTGTCGAAGGCGTTCACCCCACGGACGGTGGAGCAGCTGAAGCCGTACGTGGCCCGGCTCGCCGGGGAACTGGTGGACCGTCTCGTCGAGAACGGCGGCGGCGATCTGCTCACCGACGTCGCCGAGCCGTTGCCCGTCGCCGTCATCGCCGAGATGCTGGGCATTCCGGAGGCGGACCGGGCTCCGCTGCGGCCCTGGTCGGCCGACATCTGCGGGATGTACGAGCTCAATCCGCCGGAGGAGGTGGCGGACCGGGCCGTGCGGGCTTCGGTCGAGTTCTCCGGGTATCTGCGGGAGCTGATCGCCGAGCGGCGCCAGCACCCCGGCGACGATCTGATCTCGGGGCTCATCGCCGCCCACGACGAAGGTGACCGGCTGACCGAGCAGGAGATGATCTCGACGGCCGTCCTCCTCCTCAACGCTGGGCACGAGGCGACCGTCAACGCCACGGTGAACGGCTGGTACGCCCTCTTCCGCAACCCCGGCCCGCTGTCCGCCCTGCGCGCCGACCACTCCCTGATCCCGAGTGCGATCGAGGAGCTCATGCGCTACGACACCCCGCTCCAGCTCTTCGAGCGGTGGGTGCTGGACGAGATCGAGATCGACGGCACGACGATTCCGCGGGGCGCGGAGGTCGCGATGCTCTTCGGCTCCGCCAACCATGACCCGGAGGTCTTCCGGAACCCCGAGCGGCTCGACCTCACCCGCACGGAGAACCCGCACATCTCGTTCTCCGCCGGCATCCACTACTGCATCGGCGCCCCGCTGGCCCGTATCGAACTGGCGGCCTCCATGACCGCCCTCCTGGAGAAGGCCCCGACCCTCGACCTCGCCGAGGAACCGAAGCGGAAGCCGAACTTCGTGATCCGGGGTCTTGAGGGGCTCAGCGTCGTGGTCTGAGGCGCCGGAGCAGGGCCCATACGCCCAGGGCGGCGGCGGTTCCGCCGAGAACCGCCGGCGGCAGTTCGGCGTAGAGCACGCTCCAGTCGGGGGCGGCCTCGAACCGCCACAGCCGTTCCCGGACGTCGACGGCCCACAGCGCCGGGCCCGCGCCCGCGCCGACGGCGGCGATCAGACATCCTGCGGCGGCCTCCGTACGTTGTCCCATGCCCGGGACGGACGTACGCGGGCCGCCCACGGGTTCCCGGCGCCGGTCAGCTCGTGAGGTCGCGCCGCCGCAGCCCTGCCAGACCTACGGCGACCAGCGCCGCCGCCACCCCCAGCAGGGCCAGCACCGGCCCCCAACTCATCTCCCCGCCCGGCAACTTGGGCAGATGGCCGAAGGGGGACACGTCCAGTACCACCTGCGGGACGTCCAGCGCCGGTCCGACCCAGCCGATCAGCAGGACCGCGCCCGCGACACCCCACGCCGCCGTCGCCGCCCGCGGCAGCAGGCCGTGCAGCAGCACCGCCACCCCGCCGATCACCCACACCCCGGCCACCTGCACCAGACACGCCCCGAGGATCGGCCCGACCTCCTTGCCGTAGCCGACGGCGAAGCCGAGGCCGGCGAGCAGCATGATCAGGACCGCGCCTCCGAAGGCGATCGTCAGGTGGCCCGCCGCCCAGCGCAGCCGGCCGACCGCGTTGGCCAGCAGCGGTTCCGCCCGGCCGGAGGTCTCCTCCCCATTGAGGCGGAGCACCGACGCCACCACGTACAGCGCGGCGATCAGGCCCAGCATGCCGGTCATCGACGCCAGGAACGCGTCCGTCAACCCACTGTGGCCGCCCATCCGTTCGAAGATCTCGCGGGCGTTCCTGTTGTCGCCGACCAGGTCCGCCACCCCGTCGGTCAGGCCGCCGTAGACGACACCGGCCAGGAAGAAGCCGATCGACCAGCCCAGGACGCCGCCGCGTTGCAGTCGCCAGGCCAGTGCGCCCGCCGTGCCGAGGCGGCCGACCGCCGGTCCGATGGGGGTACCTCCCACGCCCTTAAGGCGGTGGGGGAGTGTCGGCAGGAAGCTCATGCCCACGTCCCGGCGGCCCGCGAGGCCGTAGGCGACCGCGGCCTGGAGAGCCACGGCCGCCGCGAACAGCAGCAGCACCCACCAGCGTTCGGAGGCGTACGGCCGCAGGTTCTCCAGCCAGCCCAGCGGGGACAGCCAGGTCAGGGGCGAGGAGCCGTGGTCGGTCGCCGCGTCACCGGCCGCGCGCAGCACGAAGGCCGCGCCGAGCACCGCCGCCGTCAGGCCCCGCGCCAGCCGGGCGCTCTCCGTCAGCTGGGCGACGATCGCCGCCATCGTGGCGAAGACCATGCCGACCGCGGCCAGGCCGAGACCGAAGGCGACCGCCCCGGTGGCGCCCTGGCCGGCCAGGCCCGCCGCAACCAGCAGCGCCAGTACGGCATTGGCCACCGCCGCCGCCAGCAGGGCCGCCGTCAGCGAGGCGCGGCGGCCCACCGCGCCGGAGGCGATCAGCTCCTGGCGGCCGCTCTCCTCCTCGTCCCGGGTGTGGCGTACGACGACGAGGAGGCTGGTGGCGGCGGCGAGCGCGCCCGAATAGACGCCGACGCGCCAGGCCGTGAGCGCGCCGAGCGAGTCGCCGAAGGCAGGACCGATCAGGGCGCGGAAGGAGGCGTTGGTGGCGACCTGGTGCAGCAGGTCGGTGCGCTCGGCCTCGGTGCCGTAGAGGCCCTTGAGGGTGTTCGGCATGGAGAGGACCATCAGGGCGTTGACCGCCACCCACACCGGGATCATCAGCCGGTCGCGGCGCAGGTTGAAGCGGAGCAGCACGCGCGTGCCCGCGAGGGAGGTCATGACGCCTCCTGGTAGTGCCGCAGGAACAGCTCCTCCAGCGTCGGCGGCGTCGAGGTCAGGGACCGGACGCCGGACTCGCTCAACTGGCGCAGTACGGCGTCGAGTTGGTCCGTGTCGACCTGCAACCGCACTCGCTTCCCCTGTACGTCGAGATCGTGCACGCCCGGCAGCTGCCCCAAGCCGTTGGGAGCGCCCGCGAGTTCGGCCGTCACGCTCGTCCTCGTCAGGTGGCGCAGGTCGGCGAGCGAGCCCGACTCGACCGTGCGGCCCTTGCGGATGATGCTCACGCGGTCGCACAACTCCTCGACCTCGCTGAGGATGTGGGACGAGAGCAGGATCGTCCGGCCCCGGTCCCGCTCCTCCTCCACGCAGCGCTGGAAGACCTCCTCCATCAGCGGGTCCAGGCCGGACGTCGGCTCGTCGAGGATCAGCAGGTCCACGTCCGAGGCGAAGGCGGCGACCAGGGCGACCTTCTGGCGGTTGCCCTTCGAGTAGGTGCGGCCCTTCTTGGTGGGGTCCAACTCGAAGCGGTCGATCAGGTCGGCGCGGCGCCCCGCGTCCAGGCCTCCGCGGAGACGGCCGTAGAGGTCGATGACCTCGCCGCCCGAGAGGTTGCGCCACAGCGTCACGTCTCCGGGGACGTACGCGATCCGGCGGTGCACCTCCACCGCGTCCTGCCACGGGTCGCGGCCCAGCACCTGTGCGGCGCCGGCGTCGGCGCGCAGCAGGCCGAGCAGGACGCGGAGGGTGGTGGACTTGCCGGAGCCGTTCGGGCCGAGGAAGCCGTGCACCTCGCCGGTCTCGACGTCCAGGTCCAGGCCGTCCAGGGCATGAGTGCGACCGAACGACTTGTGGAGGCCGGACACGCTGATTGCCTTCGTCATGGTGGTGAACGTACGCTTCTTTCAGAAATTTGTGAAGTTAAGGAAGTGAGTGAATCGTCGATAGGATGAGCCCATGACGAAAGCAGCTGGTGGGCGGGACGCGGAGGCCGTGTCGCAGTTCGTCGAGTCCTTCGCGGCCCAGCTCGTCGAGGCCGGGATGCAGCGGATGCCGGCGCGGGTCTTCGCCGCGCTGCTCTCCTCCGACGAGGGCTCGATGACCTCCGCCGAGCTGGGCGAACAGCTGCAGATCAGCCCGGCCGCGGTGTCGGGCGCGGTGCGCTATCTGGCCCAGACGCACATGGTCTCGCGCGAGCGGGAGCCCGGTTCACGGCGGGAGCGGTACCGGGTGCACGGCGATCAGTGGTACGAGGCGCTGACCAACCGTGAGGCCCTCATCAAGCGGTGGGAGGGGGCGCTGCGGGAGGGCGTCAGCAGCCTCGGAGAGCACACTCCGGCCGGCCGCCGGATGGCCGAGACGCTCGCCTTCTTCGAGTTCGTCGAGGGGGAGGTCGCGGCCATGATGGAGCGGTGGCGGGTGCACCGGGAGAAGACGTTCGGCGCCTGAACGGCCGTGCTGTCAGGGCTTGTCGAGGCGGTCGCGGAGTCGGGCGTGGCGGAACTGGTAGACGGCGCCGGCCTGGCGCAGGACACCTCTGTGGTGGGCGTCCTCGAGGAAGGCGGCCGGGTCTCGGGGGAGTCGGCCGGTGAGGGGGAGCCAGATGCGGGCGAGGGTCGTCCACTGGCCCCAGGCCGTGAGGGCGAGTCCGTGGGCGATGCCGAGGCCGAGGCCGCCCACGGTCGTGAACACGAACCAGTTCAGGTACTGACCGCCGAGGCCGTAGAAGAGCCACCCCACCAGCCCGAACGTCAGCGTGCTCAGGAGCGTCCGATGGGCCACCGCTCTGCGGCGCGGGCAGTACGGCGAGTTCGGCGGGGCATCAGGCGTGGCAGTCGCTGCGTGAGCTGGTGCTGCGCCGGTCGGTGGAGGCCGGCGAAGCGGCCGACGGGCGACGGGAGTTGGAGGCGCTGGACGAGGAGCCGGACAGCGAGGAACGTGCGCGGGCGTTGTCGGACGCGCTGGCCGCGCGAGCCGGTCGGGACGCCGGGTTCGCACGGCTGCTTCAGGCGTGGCACGACCGGGAGGTTGCCGAGGCGGGCGGGTGCGAGCGGACCGGCGGGACCGGGGCGGGGGACGTGACCGGCACGGTCTCCGGCACCGTGCACGGCACGGTCGTCATGGTCCGGGACGTCAACGGGGACATCAACATCCGCTGAGCCGCCCCCGTCGTACGGCATCGCCGGCCTATCGCCCCGGCGCGCGCAGCCGCCGCCACCCCCACCAGCCGCATCCCAGCACCCCCGCCCCCATGGCAAGGGCCACCGCGACCACCCGCAGCGGTCCCGCGACACCCGTGCCGTCGGTCTCGGCGGCGGCAGGGGAGGCGCTGGTGCCGGGGGCGCCGGTGGGCGAGGCCGATGCCGTTGCGCCGGGTGTGCCTGAGGTGTCCCGGCCGGTTCCCGAGGCGGAGGCCGACCCCGACGCGGATGCCGAAGCCGCGCCCTCCGCCCCCAGGTCGCCCGCCCCCTTCGACGCTCTCGAGTGGATCGGGAACGCCGAAACCTCCCCGCTCTGCCCGGAGTTCAGGTCGCAGGGCGCGTCGATCGTGCCCGCCGGAGTGCCCCCGTTCGCGCCCCTGGGCACGAGGCGCAGGTCGATATGGCCGAAGACGAGCCTCGCCCCGCCCGCCTTGGTGAAGGTGAGCGAGGGCAGGGTTCCGGTCGTCTCGATGGTCAGGTCTCCGGACTCCGGGACCGGACTCTTGGGCACGACGAAGGTGACGTCGACGGCTTTGCCAGCGCCGGGCGCGGCTACTACGGCCTTGACGTCCGCCGAGCCCTCCACGGTGCTCGCCCCGATCAACCGCAGCGATGCACTGACGTTCCCGCCGACCGTCGCCGTGGCGCCGAGGGACGATCGGGGAGCGGCTCGACCGGCCTCGTACGACGGTGGCGACGGCCATGTCACCGTCGCCGTCATCGGCTTGCCCTCGATGAAGGGGAAGTCACATGTGTAGTGCAGAGCACGCGGAGCCGGGGCCGCCGCAGCGGACCCGGCTCCGAACAGACCCGCACTTCCGAGAAGAGCAACTGCTGTGACGTACCGGGCTAAGCCAGCGACCATGCTCCGCAGGTTACGAACCCCGCCCCCGTCGGCACCAGAGGGCCCACCGAAGCCCTTACGGCTCCCTCGTATCCTTATACGGCACTTTCGCCCCCGCACTGCGAGTGGAGGACGTGGCGTCGGGGGCCGGCTACCGCCAGGGTTTACACGTCATCAACTGAGCGATTGACGACGCCGGGCGTCCCGGCGGTCCAGTCTTCTCCTGGTGCCAGGGCCATTGGCCAGGCCTCGGCGGACACACATGCCAGAGTGTGAGGGGACCAGAACATGGTGAAGCGGAAACGCACCGTGATGAGCGGTGCTACGGCGATGGTCGCGGCCGGGCTGCTGCTCACGGCCGGTGCAACGGCCCCGGCCCAGGCAGCGGCGCAGTCGGTCGTGTTCGAGCCGAGCACCGTCACGTGGTACGGCAACAATTGCAAGGCGTGGATCAACACCGAGAAGCAGTCCGGCGACTGGTACGCCCAGGGCCTGGTTCACTCCTGGAACGGCGGCGACTGCACCATGAAGCTGATGCGTTATCACAACGGGGAGTGGACGGAAATCACGCATCGCGACATCATCAACGGGCAGAGGCAAACCGGCTGGCACTACGACGGGCCCGGCTACAAGTCGACGGTGTGCGTGATCGACTGGAGCATCGCGGCGAACGCCGACTACAACTGCAACTACGCCGGAGCCGTGTGACACGGCGTAGATCTGGCAGCCCCGGGCCGGGGGAAGCGGTCCGGGGCTGCGGGCCGGTGCGAGAGGTGCGGCAACTCGCCGGCTCACCGCGGCGGTTACGCCGGTTGAGCCCGAGCCGGCGATCCGTGCGCCTACCGCTCCTTCGTCTCCTCCAGCACCGTCCGCCCCAGCAGCGCGTACCGCTCGGGCGAGCGGCGCTTGAGGTACTGGGCGTAGCCGATGCCGGTCGCCGCGACCAGGGCCACCAGCCAGGGTGTCGCCTTCAGCACCAGTGAGCCGGACTCCGAGCCGGCCGCGACGCTCATGTTGGACACCAGCAGCAGGACTACGGCGAGCATCGCGATGCCGCCGATGAGCGGGGCGGCGAAGGTCTTGAACCAGTGCCGGCTCTCGGGGTGGTTCTTGCGGAAGTAGACCAGCACCGCGAAGGAGCACACCGCCTGCACGATCAGGATCGCCATCGTGCCGAGGATGGCGAGCAGGACGTAGAGGGCGTTGGCCGGGTCCTTGCTCGTCGCCCAGAACGCGACGATCAGTACGGCGCTCACCACCGTCTGCACGAAGCCCGCGATGTGCGGCGAACCGTGCTTGGCGTGGGTGCGGCCGATGGTGTTCTTCAGCGAGGGGAGGACGCCCTCGCGGCCCAGCGCGTACATGTAACGGCTGGCGCAGTTGTGGAAGGCCATGCCGCAGGCCAGCGAGCCGGTGATCATCAGCCACTGCATGAGGTCGACCGCCCAGTGGCCGACGTAGTGCTCGGTGGGGTTGAAGAACAGGGCGAGCGGGTTCGCGGACGAGGCGGCCTTCACGGCCTCCGTCTCGCCGTTGCCGATGATGGCCATCCAGGAGACGAAGACGTAGAAGACGCCGACGCCGAGGACCGAGATCATCGTGGCCTTGGGGATGATCTTCTTCGGGTCGCGGGACTCCTCGCCGTACATCGCGGTCGACTCGAAGCCGACCCACGACCAGAAGGCGAAGAAGAGACCGAGACCGGCGGACGTCCCCTTGAAGGCGTTGACCGGGTTGACCGGGCCGAAGGTGAAGCCGTGGGGGCCGCCGCCGTGCAGGGCGACCGAGATCGCCATCGCCGCGAGGACGGTCACCTCCGTGCCCAGCAGGACGACGAGCAGCTTCTCGGCGACCGTGACGCCGAACCAGGTGCCCGTCGCGTTGACGGCGAGCATCAGGATCGCGCAGGCCCACCACGGGACGTCAAGTCCCGTCTGGTCCTTGAGGGTTCCGGTGGCGAAGATCGAGAAGATGCCGATCAGCGCCGGCTCGAACACGACGTACGCGAAGGTCGCGAGGAGCCCCGAGGCGAGGCCGACGGTGCGGCCCAGGCCGTAGGAGATGAAGCCGTAGAAGGCGCCCGTCGAGGTGATGTGCTTCGCCATCGACGTGAAGCCGACGGAAAAGATTGCCAGGACGACCATTGCGACGAGATAGCTCGCCGGGGCGCCGATGCCGTTGCCGGACGACACCATGAAGGGCACGTTGCCGGTCATCGCGGTGATCGGCGCGGCGGTGGCGACGGCCATGAAGACCACGCCCAGTAGGCCGATCGCGTTGGGCTTGAGCCGGTGAACCGTGCCTTCGCCGCCTGTTTCCGTCGCCGGGGCGACTCCCTCATCCACTGCCATCGGGGTGGCCCCTCTCCTGCTGTCCGCTGGTTGCAATGGACCGGAACTCTGTAGTCCGAATGAGTCGAGAAAGGGTCTCGGGGCGTTAAATGTTTGTCAACCAGACCTTTAGAAACCTGGGGCAACCTGACGGCAACACACGGCTCGTACGGTCGCCGCCATGACCGTCTACACGTCCACTCTCGGTGTCGAACGCTTCCGCTTCGACTCCCTCGCGCGTCTCCTCGCCGCCGCGAGCCCCGAGCGCTCCGGCGACCGGCTCGCCGGCCTCGCCGCCGCGAGCGCCCAGGAGCGGGTCGCGGCGCGCTGGGCCCTCGCCGAGGTGCCGCTGGCGACCTTTCTGACCGAGCCTGTGATCCCGTACGAGACCGACGACGTGACCCGGCTGATCCTCGACACGCATGACGCGGCCGCCTTCGCGCCGGTGGCCGGGATGACGGTCGGGGAGCTGCGGGAGTGGCTGCTGGCGGCGGGGAGCGAGGCGCTGGCCGCGGTCTCGCCGGGGCTGACCCCGGAGATGGTCGCGGCGGTCTCGAAACTGATGGGGAACGCCGATCTGGTTGCCGTGGCCCGCAAGGTCCAGGTCGTGACGGCGTTCCGCTCGACGATCGGGCTGCCGGGGCGGCTGGCGACACGCCTCCAGCCCAACCACCCGACGGACGATCCGGCGGGAGTGGCGGCGGCCCTGCTCGACGGCCTGCTGCTGGGCTCCGGCGACGCGGTGATCGGCATCAACCCGGCGACGGACAGCCCGAAGGCGGTACGGGACCTGCTGGAACTCCTGGACGGAGTGATCGGCCGGTACTCCATCCCCACCCAGTCCTGCGTCCTCTGCCATGTCACGACGAGCGTGGACCTGATGGAGCGCGGCGCACCGGTCGACCTGGTCTTCCAGTCCATCGCGGGCACGCAGGCGGCGAACGCGTCCTTCGGCGTGACGCTCGGCCTGCTCGACGAGGCGTACGAGGCGGCGCGCGGGCTGGGCCGGGGGACGGTCGGCGACAACGTCATGTACTTCGAGACCGGCCAGGGCAGCGCGCTGTCGGCCGACGCGCACCACGGGGTGGACCAGCAGACGGTGGAGGCGCGGGCGTACGCGGTGGCGCGGCGCTACGAGCCCCTGCTGGTGAACACGGTGGTCGGCTTCATAGGCCCGGAGTACCTGTACGACGGCCGCCAGATCCTCCGGGCCGCTCTCGAGGACCACTTCTGCGGCAAGCTGCTGGGCCTCCCGATGGGCCTGGACATCTGCTACACGAACCACGCCGACGCCGATGACGACGACGTGGCCACCATGCTCACGATGCTCGGCGTCGCGGGCGCGTCCTTCGTGATCTGCACGCCGGGCGGCGACGACATCATGCTCAACTACCAATCGGCCTCGTACCACGACGCGTTGTACCTGCGGGAGGTGTTGGGCCTGCGCCCGGCACCGGAGTTCGAGGCGTGGCTGGGGTCGATCGGGCTGCTGGACGAAGGGGGTTCGATCAGGGAGGTGCCGTCCGACACGGCGCATCCCCTGACGGCGATCGGAAGGGAACTGGCGGCATGACGGATGGTCGAGCAGAGCTCGTTGTCGGTGACCTGCCCCTGTGGTCCGCCCTGCGCCGGCACACCCAGGCGCGTATCGGCCTCGGCCGCGCGGGTACGGCGCTCCCGACCCGGCACCGGCTGGAACTCCAGTCCGCGCACGCGGCGGCCCGGGACGCGGTGCACTCGCCGTTCGAGCCGGAGGAGGTGGCGGCGGGGCTGGCGGGCCTGGAGACGGTACGGGTCCGCAGCGCGGCCGGCGACCGGCTGACGTATCTCCAACGCCCCGACCTGGGCCGCCGGCTGGACCCGATGGACCGCGCCCACCTCCCGGCCGGCGACTGGGACGTGGTGTTCGTGGTCGCGGACGGGTTGTCCAGCCGTGCGGTGCACGAGCATGCGGCGGCGATGGTGCGGGAGACGGTGGCGCGGCTGGCGGGATGGAACGTGGCCCCCGTGGTGCTGGCCGAACAGGCCCGAGTGGCCCTCGGCGACGACATCGCGGAGGCCATGGGTGCGGCGATGGTGGTGGTGTTCGTGGGCGAGCGCCCCGGCATGTCGGCGGCGGACTCGCTGGGGGCGTATCTGACGTACCGGCCGAGAGCGGGGGTGACGACGGACGCGGACAGGAACTGCCTGAGCAACATCCGGCCGCCGCTGGGGCTGTCGTACGAGCTCGCGGCGGGGAAGCTGACGGGGTTGATGGGCAGGGCACGGGAGCTGCGGCTGACCGGGGTGGGGCTGAAGGACGAGTCGGACGCGCTGCCGGGGTAGCGGGAGCTCAGCGGGGCATGGCTCGGAGCAACTCCCCGACCCGTTCACGCGCCGGGCCCGTCCAGTCCCGGTCGGGGAACAGCGGCGCCTGGAGGTCTGTCCGGTCTTCGAGGCCGACCCGGTGTTCCGGCCACCGCACGTCGGCACCGGCCCGCTCCGCCAGGGCCACTGCGGTGGCGAGGAAGCCGGCGGAGAGCGCGTCCACGACGTGGTGCCGTGTGCGGTCGCGCCAGTGCAGCAAGGTGTTCACGAACGTCCCGAGTGCGGCCGGGTCGATCTGGCACTCGTCGTTCTCCATCGGCCCGATGCCCGACGGCACGCCCAGTTCGTCCTCGTAGAGGGTCACATGGCGCAGGAACAGCCGGGCCGCTCCGTTGGAGGGGTTCCACAGGGTCTCGTCACCGACGTCGAAGTACTGGCTCATGGCTGCCCCTCCCGGAGATGATCACGGACGGGCACGCTAGCCGGACTGCTCACCCCACGCCGCCCCTTTTCGCGCCGCCCCCGGTCACCCCACAGGCACCGTAAGCCCCCAAGCCCCCTCCCACACCGTCCACGTCCGTCTCCGGACCGGCCCCCACACCCCCGCGTCCGCCCGGTACCGGAAATCCGTGCCCGAGACGCTCACCGTCCGGCCCAGAGCCCGTAGCGGTGAAGCCTCCGCGCCCACCGACAGGGGGCGGATCTCGACCTCCGCCATGCCCGCGGCGCCGGGTGTCACCCACACCGCCTCCACCGGCTGGTCCAGGTCCACCAGGGTCACGCCGTCGACCTCGACCCGCAGCCGGGCGGCGCGGGGCGGGGGGAGCGGGGTCTCGCGGGCCGGGACCAGGGTTCGTACGAGGGACTGGGCGGTGCGCAGCCAGGGGCGGCCCACGTCCAGCGACGGGGGGCGCGGAGCCACCGGAGGTATGCGGAGCGTGCCCAGCACCACCCCGTCGCTGTCGTCCACCAGCAGGTCCCGCCGCCGTACGACCCCGTCGAGCACCGCCCGTGCCGCCGCCACCGCCCCCGTCGGCACGCCCAGGGCCCCCGCGACGGACAGCGCGGCGCCCACCGGCACCATCGACAGCGCACATCCGGCCAGCTCCCGCTGCCGGTGGAGGACGGACACCGCACGGACCAGGGCGCGGTCGTCACCCACGACCACCGGCCGGCGCGAGCCCCGCCGCGCCAGCGCGCGGGCGAACTCCTCCGGTCCCTCCGGCAGGCATACCTTCGCCTGCGCACCCGCGCTGAGCACGTCTTTCGCGATACGTACCGACTCCCCGTCCGTCCGTCTGGCGATCGGATCGATGACCACCAGCAGCTGATCGGAAGTCGCGGAAGTCGCCACCTCGGTCCTGCCTCGCTTCCTCGGGTAGCATCTTTGTGCAAGAGCCCCTTGCGCTATTGCGCCAGGGGCTTCGTCTATTCCGGGGCATCCGGGTCCGACGGGTTCGCGGCCGACGACGGCCGTCGGTGGCCGCAGCTGGTCGCCGGTGTACGAGGCACAGGGCCGTGCCGCGTACGCCCCTGACCTTGGACATGCCCCGCCCGGAAGGGGTGTACGCGCGTGCCCGCACTTGTGCTGCTCGGTGCTCAGTGGGGTGACGAAGGCAAGGGAAAGGCGACGGACCTGCTAGGCGGGTCGGTCGACTATGTAGTGCGCTATCAGGGCGGCAACAACGCCGGTCACACGGTCGTCGTCGGCGACCAGAAGTACGCACTGCATCTCCTCCCTTCTGGAATCCTCTCGCCGGGGTGCACCCCGGTCATCGGCAACGGTGTCGTCGTCGACCCGTCGGTCCTGTTCTCCGAGCTGAACGGGCTGAACGAGCGTGGCGTCGACACGTCCAAGCTCCTGATCAGCGGTAACGCTCACATCATCACGCCGTACAACGTGACGGTGGACAAGGTGACGGAACGCTTCCTCGGGAAGCGGAAGATCGGGACCACCGGCCGCGGCATCGGGCCGACCTACGCGGACAAGATCAACCGCGTCGGCATCCGGGTCCAGGACCTGTACGACGAGTCGATCCTCACCCAGAAGGTCGAAGCCGCCCTCGACGTCAAGAACCAGATGCTCACCAAGCTCTACAACCGCCGCGCGATCGCGATCGAGCAGGTGGTCGAGGAGCTGCTGGGCTACGCGGACCGGCTGAAGCCGTACGTCGCCGACACGGTCCTCCTCCTCAACCAGGCGCTGGACGACGACAAGGTGGTCCTCTTCGAGGGCGGCCAGGGCACGCTGCTCGACATCGACCACGGGACCTATCCCTTCGTGACGTCCAGCAACCCCACCGCCGGTGGCGCGTGCACGGGTGCGGGCGTGGGCCCCACCAAGATCAGCCGGGTCATCGGCATCCTGAAGGCGTACACCACCCGGGTCGGCTCCGGCCCCTTCCCGACCGAGCTGTTCGACGAGGACGGCGCGGCGCTGCGCCGCATCGGCGGCGAGCGGGGTGTGACGACGGGCCGTGACCGGCGGTGCGGCTGGTTCGACGCCGTCATCGCCCGGTACGCGACCCGGGTCAACGGCCTGACGGACTTCTTCCTCACCAAGCTCGACGTCCTCACCGGCTGGGAGCAGATCCCCGTCTGCGTCGCCTACGAGATCGACGGCAAGCGCGTCGAGGAACTCCCGTACTC
Organism: Streptomyces sp. NPDC001617; assembly: GCF_053596855.1. Classification (NCBI taxonomy): domain Bacteria; kingdom Bacillati; phylum Actinomycetota; class Actinomycetes; order Kitasatosporales; family Streptomycetaceae; genus Streptomyces; species Streptomyces sp. NPDC001617. The sequence continues at coordinate 129,985 of NZ_JBSFHA010000014.1, read as the reverse complement.
GCAGTCGGACTTCCACCACGCGAAGCCGATCTACGAGACCCTCCCCGGCTGGTCCGAGGACATCACCAAGGCGAAGTCCTTCTCCGACCTCCCGAAGAACGCCCAGAACTACGTCAAGGCGCTGGAGGAGATGTCGGGCGCGCCGATCTCGGCGATCGGTGTCGGCCCGGGCCGGGACGAGACGATCGAGATCAACTCGTTCCTGTAGGTCTGACCTGGAGCGGCGGCAGCTTGACAGAGGTGTCGGCTGCCACCGCGCTCGGGGGACGCGGGCGGGATGGTGTGACTAGTCTGTCCGCCATGAAGGAGACAGGATGCTGCTGAGATTCAGGGCGGCGAACGTCCGGTCCCTGCGTGACGAACAGGAGCTGTCGTTCGTCGCACGGGAAGGCGCCGAGGGTGACGTCGCGGCGGCGCGCGAGGTGGAACTCTCCGACGGCCGACGCCTTCCCGTCCACACTGTTCTCGGCGTCTTCGGCGCCAACGCATCCGGCAAGTCCAATGTCATCACCGCTCTGAAGAACATGCGCAAGGCGGTGCTGCGTTCCTACGCCGACTGGACTTCCTACGACGGCATTCCCCGCGACGAGTTCGCCCTGGATCCGAAGGCGGCCTCGGAGACCACGTTGTACGAAGCGGACTTCATTCTTGACGCAGGCGTCCGATGGACGTACGGCTTCGAGTTGGGAGAGCGTCGAGTAGAGGCGGAGTGGCTCTACGCCTATCCCAAGGGCCGCCGTCAGGTGTGGTTCGAGCGGGATGCGACGCGGGAGAAGGACTTCGAGTTCCCGGGGGAGCGTCTGCACGACCGGGCGCGGCTTGCGCGCACCACCCGCAAGGACGCTCTACTGCTGACCCGCGCCGCCACCGACGGGCATGAGCAGCTCACCCCGGTCTTCGACTGGTTCAAGAACAACCTGTGGGACGTAACGCCGGAGACCGAGCGTGCGCAGCGCGAGGACTACACGGCGTTGCGGCTGCTGCGCAGCGAGGACTTCCGGCGGCGGACCGAGGAACTGCTGCGGGTGGCCGACCTCGGTATCGCTGGCGTCGAGGTCGAGCAGTCGTCCTCCGGTCGCCCCGTGGTGCGCCTCGTCCACGCCGGCAGCGGTGAGCGGACCTCGCTGGACTGGTCGTCGGAGTCGTGGGGAACGCGCTCGTGGTTCGCGCTGATCGGCCCCCTGCTCCTCGCCCTCGACACAGGCGCGGTCCTGCTGGTCGACGAGCTCGACGCCAGCCTGCACTCACGCTTCGCAGCGGAGGTCGTGCGGCTCTTCCAGGCGCCCTGGGTGAATCCGAAGGGCGCCCAGCTGGTCTTCACTGGACATGACCCCTCTCTCCTGCGGACACCGGGCGGTGGACGGCTTCTGCAACCGGGACAGATCTGGCTCACGGAGAAGGACGAACGAGGTGCCACGGAACTCTCTTCGGTCGCCGAGTGGGAGCCGACGGAGGAGGAGGACCTGATGGTCTCGTACCTCGCCGGTTCGTTCGGCGCGGTACCGAAGGTGTCCGAAGGGCAGATCGGGCGGCGGCTGCTGCGTACGGACGACATCGCGCGGATGGAGGCGGAAGAGGTCTGATGGCCAGGCCAAAGGGAGGGGACAGCATCGCCCCCAAGAAGGGCGGCGCGAAGGGGCGCGCTCATCGAGACCGTCAGGTGTACGTCTTCACCGAGGGCGAGGTCACCGAGCCCGAGTACATCGACATCATCGTGAAGAACGGCGTTCTGGACAGGCCCGACCGCAAGGTCCAGCACCACATCGAGAACCCGAACGCCGAGGGCAAGCACCGCAAGCCCTACAGGATGGTCCAGGACGCCGTCCGTACGCTGCGCAAGGTGGAGCGGGAGGCGAAGGCGGCGGGCCTGAAGCCGTACCGCGTCGCCGGTGGGGTAGAGGAGGGCGACTGGAACTGGCCCCAGGTGTGGGTGCTGTTTGACCGCGACGGTCACCAGGGCATCCGGGAGGCCAGGCAATTGGCGGAGAAGGAGGGGATCAGGGTCGCGTACTCCCACCCCTGTTTCGAACTCTGGCGGCTGCTGCACTACACCAACTACACGAGCACGTTCGGCACGGAGGCGTGCGGCGACGCCAACAGCCGCCTGCGGTCGAGCCGCGGCTTCGCAGCGACGTACGGGCGCGGCGTCCGGTCGGTCTCCGAACAACAGTCCAAACATGTGCGCGAGGAGCAGGTGCTGAGCCCGGAGGGCACGGACGGCAGCCGATACCGCGAGGCCAGGAATTACGCGAAGGCGATCAACAAGCGCTGCGATTCGCCTAACCCGAACGACTGGGACCCCTACACGGACGTCTGGTCGTTCGTGGAGGACGGACTGCTCCTCGGCCACTACTAGGCTGAGGGGTCGCACTTCTCCGTCGTGGGGCGGTGCGCCGCCCGCTGCCCGCCCGCTCACATCTCAGGGAGCCCGTACGTGGCCAAGCTCACGCTCGACCAACTGGAGCGCCACCTCTTCGCGGCCGCCGACATTCTGCGCGGCACGATGGACGCCGCCGAGTACCGCGACTTCCTCCTGGTCCTGCTGTTCCTCAAGCGTGTCAACGACGAGTTCGACGCGGCTCGCGAGGACATCATCAAGAGGGAGATTGCAGGAGGCGCCTCGCGCGCGGAGGCGGAGGAGGAGGCCGACGAGCCGGCCAACTACACGGCTCGCCGGATTATGTACGTTCCGCCGGAGGCGCGTTGGCAGGCATTGGCCGACGCGGTGGACGACGTGGCCACGAAGCACCTCCAGCCCGCGCTCGACGCGGTGGAGGGCCAGAAGGGCAATGAGCGGCTGCGTGGACTGTTCAACCACATCAACTTCAACCGCATCGGCGGTGGCGGTGGCACCGGGGCGGCGGCGGCCAAACTCGCGGACAAGCGGCTGACCGCGCTCATCGGGCACTTCGGCAGTCTCCGGCTGCGCGGCGGGGACTTCGAGTTCCCCGACGTCATCGGTGCCGCGTACGAGTACCTGCTGAAGGACTTCGCCGACTCGGCGGGTGCCAAGGGCGGTGAGTTCTACACCCCGCGCGAGGTGGTGCGGATGATGGTCGAACTGGCCCGCCCCCGCGCCGGAGACAGCGTGTACGACCCCTGCGTGGGATCGGGTGGCATGCTTATCCACGCCAAGGAGTACATCGAGGAGCACGGCGGCGACAGTGAGGATCTGGCCCTTGCCGGACAGGATCTCAACAACGGCTCCTGGGTCATGGCCACGATGAACATGCTGCTGCACGACGCCCACGACTTCGAGTTGTACGTCGGCGACACCCTGTCCCAGCCGCTCCACCTGGACCGGTCCTTCGACGTCGTACTCAGCAACCCGCCCTTCTCCATGGACTACCGGGCGGGCGACATCGGTGACATCGACGACCGCATGCCCTACGGCCAGACGTCCGAGAAGGGCAAGGCCGACCTGATGTTCCTCCAGCACATGCTGCACATGGCGAAGGGACGCGGCGGCTCGGTCTTCACCGTCATGCCGCACGGCGTGCTGTTCCGGGGCGGCGCGGAGGAGAGGATCCGGGCGAAGATCATCGAGGACGACCTGCTGGAGGCCGTGATCGGCCTGCCGTCCAACATCTTCTACGGCACCGGCATCCCGGCCTGCATCTTGGTCCTGCGCACGCGTGGCCGCAAGCGCGACGGCCGCGACGACCAGGTCCTCTTCATCAACGCGGACCGCGAGTACCACTCCGAGCGGGCACAGAACGTCCTGCTGCCCGAGCACACGGAGAAGATCGTCTCCACCTTCCACGCGCCGGCGGGCACGGAGGTGCCGCGCTTCGCGCGGTGGGTCGAGCGGGACGAGATCCGCAGGAACAAGTACAACCTCAACATCCGCCGGTACGTCGACAACACCCCGCCGCCCGAGCCGCAGGACGTGCGGGCGCACCTGGTGGGGGGCGTGCCCCGGTCCGAGATCGAGGCGGCGGAGAAGGCGGCGGTGCTGTCGGCGTACGGGGTGGGCGTGACGGACCTGTTCGCCGAGCGGGAGGGAGAGTCTTCCGAGTACGTCGACTTCCTGCCGGAGGACCGGCGGCCGGACGCCGACCGGCTGACCGCGCTCGCCGAGGACCGTGAGCGCGAACTCTGGGAGGCGTTCGAGTCCTGGTGGACACCCGAGACGGAACAGATCGCCGCCATCGCGCCGTACGAGGATGACGACCGTACGGAAGCCGAGAAGCGCGCCCAACTCGCCCGTCTGCGGGCTGACTTGATCGACTCCTTCCGTGAACGACTGCTGCGTGTAGGCCTGTTGGACCGTTACGCGCTGGCCGGCGCGGTCGCGGGGTGGTGGCAGGATGCCAGGAACGAACTCAAGGCGCTGGCGGAGAACGGCTTCAAGGGCGTTGTCGAGGGCTGGGTCGACACGGTGGAGACCCTGCTGGAACCGGAACCCGACCCGTGGACGGGCGGAGCGCGCAAACGGACGGCTGCGGAGCGGCGACAGGCCTACGGGCACAAGGTTGTCGCCCGTATCGCTGGTGAGTTCCTGAAGGAGCTGGCTGATGCCGATGCTGAGAAGGCCCGGCTGGATGCCAAGGTGAAGGCGGCTGAAGAGGCAGAGGCGGCGAGGGCCGCGGCGGCAGTGGGTGCCTTGGAGGACGGCGAGGCCGGTGAGGGTGCCGATGGCTCTGAGGGCGGTCCCGCCCTCGACCCGGCGGTGGCGGAAGCGCTGCTCAGCGAGGCCGACCTGAAGAAGGCGAAGCGGGAGCGGACGGCGGCGGGGAAGGCGGTGAAGGTGCTGGAGGAGGCGTTCTATCCGCTGGACGGGTTGGGGACCGGTGCTGTCGCGAAGGCCGGTAAATCGTCCAAGGCGACCGAGATCGCCGCCTCCGATGACGCGGCCGGACAGACAACCCTCGACGTGACGCTTCCGGCTGAACCGGACCGTCCTGTCCCTGGTCTGCACGAGGCACGCGACGCCTTGGACGAGGCGGGCGCGCGAGAAGTCGTCCTCGGCATCCTCCGCGACGACCTGGCCTCGAAGCTGGAGGGGCATGTGGTGCGCAGGCGGCGCGAGTTGATCGACACGTACCTGGGTTGGGAGCGCAAGTACCTGGTGTCGCTGCGGGACATCGAGGCGCGGCGGGAGGCTGCGGCGGGGCGGCTGAACGGGTTCCTGAAGGAGCTGGATTATGTCGGCTGAGCTGATCGAGCGGGTGCCTCTTGAGTACTATCTTGCTGGCCCTCCTCGAAACGGCTATTCGCCGGTTGAAAGCGCGGACTGGACCGGGGTGCAGATGCTGGGTCTGGGATGTCTGACACCGGACGGGTTTGAGCCGAGGCAGCTAAAAAACGCGCCTGGCGGTATCACCATCTCGCATTCGGCAATCCTGCGTGATGGCGACCTATTGATGAGTCGAGCCAACACGCGAGAACTGGTGGGACTCGTGGGGAGGTATCGCGACGTGGGTTCGCCATGCATCTATCCCGACCTCATTATGCGGCTTGAGGTATCCGAAAATTGTTCCCCTGAATTTCTGGAAATTTTGCTGCGCTCTCTGGGTGTACGTCAGTCTCTTGCAAGTAGGGCTCAGGGGACATCTGAGAGCATGGTGAAGATCTCTGCGGAATCTGTTCGGTCGTTGCGTGTTCCGCTATTGTCGGTGACTGAGCAGTGGCGCGTCGTCGAGGCTGTGTATTCGATCGCTGAGTCTGAGCGGGATTTGGAAGCGGTGATCGCCAAGCTTCGATCTGTGCGACGTGGGGTCCTCTTGAAGGGCATGTCAGCCGTTGAGGCTTCTGTTGCGCCGGTGGGTTGGGAGCGTGTTCCGTTGAGGGAAGTCGTCCCGTCGGCCGACTACGGTATCTCTGTCGCCTTGAACGCTGACCCCAGCGGAGTCCCAACGCTCAGGATGAACAACCTTCGTGCTGGTCGGCCAGATCTCAAGGAGTTGCGCTACTCGCCGCAAGAGGTGAACCCGCGAGTCCTGCTGCAAACGGGTGACGTGCTATTCAATAGAACAAATAGCATCGAACATGTCGGCCGGGCAGGTATCTGGGGTGGGGAGCTTGAAAGGGCTACCTTCGCTTCCTATTTGGTGCGATTGAACCCTGACATCAGACGTATAATTCCTCGCTATCTTGTCGAATGGCTTCAGCATCCTGTGATTCGTCAGCGAGTGCGTTCGATCGCGACAGTCGCGGTTCAGCAGGTCAACGTGAACCCTTCGCGGCTCCGCGAGCTGGAAATCGACCTGCCTATTGATCTGTCCCAACAGGAAAAACTGGTCTCCAGTCTGGATGCCTGTGACCAGCGGATCGCTGCGGAGCTGGAGAACCTCGACAAGCTTCGCACCATGAAACAAGGTCTGGTCGCCGAACTACTCAGGGGAAACCTCGCTCGCTAAACTCCGTGAGCTCAGCCCAGGCATGAACCAAGGGGAGGCCCCTCGTGCCCATTCGCAAGCCCCCCACCGCCCGCCAGCGGCGGCTCGGGGCCGAGCTTCGGCGGATGCGTGAGCAGGTCGGGCTGTCCCTGACCGAGGCCGCCGCGCTGCATCGGGTGGACAAAACCGCGATCAGTAACACCGAGTCGGCCCGGTTCGGGGTGAGTGCCGACCGGGTGCGTGTATGGGCCGCCAACTACTCGTGCCCGAACCAGGCTTACGTCGACGCGCTCGCGAACATGGCCAGGGAGCGGGCTGGCGCCAACTGGTGGGACGGTTATCGGGACTCCATGGCCTCGTTCATGTTGGACCTGGTCGAGCTGGAGCACCACGCCGTCAGCCTGAGGCATGTGCAGATCACGCATCTTCCCGGGCTGTTGCAGCACGAGGACTACGCCAGAGCGGTCTTCGGGGAGGCTGTTCCGCCCCTTGCGCCGCAAGTCCTCGACCTGCATGTCGAGTTCCGTTTGCGGCGACGGGCGTTGCTCGACGGACCGGAGCCGCCGGACTGCTCGTTCCTGCTTCATGAGGCGGCACTGCGGATGCTGTTCGGTGACCGTGCCGTCGTGCGGAGGCAGTTGGAAGAGTTGCTGAAGCAGGCAGAGCGGGAGTCGGTGACCCTGCGGGTGATTCCCTTCGCCTCTGGAGGCTTTCCGAGCGCGGGCAGTTCGACGGTGTACGCAAGTGGGCCGGTTCGTCAGCTGGACACCGTTCAGATCGACGTCCCGAACGGTGTCACATTCCTGGACTCCGAGACCCACCTCACCAACTACCGCGCTGTACTTGATCGTATGGAGCAGCGGTCCCTGGAGCCGGGACACTCGCGTGACTTCATTCGCAAGGTGCTGCATGAGTTGTGAGGGCTTGAGGATGTTGGAGATTCAGTGGCGTAAGTCGTCGTACTCCGAGCAGTCGGGCAACTGCCTTGAACTGGCGGTGGTTGATGGCCGGGTTCTGGTCAGGGAGAGTGACGACCCTGGCGTGATCGTCAGCACGACCCGTGCCAAGCTCGCGGCGTTCCTGGCCGGGGCCAAAGCTGGGGAGTTCGACGACCTCGCATGAGGTCCCCCGAAGCGGGCATATGCCAAATCATCCGGCTTGCGCATCAATGTTGATGCACAAGCAGAGTTGTGGCTACTTTGGTGTCGGACGGTAGTCGATCGGTCACCGTCCGAACGTCAAGCGCCCCGGCGGTGTTAGCGGCACCCCGGGGCATGGCCAACGCCCTGTAGGGAGCGTCAGCATGTCCCACCGTATCCGGCCCGGCCTCGCACGAACACTCGTGCAGGTGGCCGTCCTCCTTCTTGTGTGCCTCGTGCGCGCACTCATCCCCGTGCCCGTACCCACGTCCGTGTCGGACGTGGTCCGGCGGCCACCCGGTTACCGGATTCTCGTCGCCGGTGCCGAGATCCCCGTACTGCCGCCGTATCTGCTGAGGCGGCGTCGGCCCAGTGGGACGGCCACGGCAGCCGCAGCCCGTCGTCCCGCCTCCCGCATCCGCCCCTACCTCGTCGCGCACGAACAGCGCATGCGGCGGCGGGCGTTGGTGCTTGCGCTCGACGGGATCGACGTCGGGCCCTGGGTGATCCACGGTCATCGCATTGGCAGCCCGGTGGGCACTCCCGTGAGGGTGGCGGCCTGATGAATGCGCCCCGGATGCGGATCAGCCGCGTACCCAGCAAGCCCGTACGGCGAGGGGAGGACGGCGACCTCACCATCGACCTCTGGCTGACCAGGGACGGGGGGTTCGAGACCGACCTCGCCCTGCGCCTCACGCCCGCCGAGGCGGAGGTCCTGCACGCCCAGCTCTGCTACGCGCTGGACGACTCGACGACCTCGGTGATCACGCCGGTGTCCAAGCTGCCTGACTGCCGCAAACCCGCTGTGGGCAGCCAGGGAGTGCGCTGGCCATAGGGTCTCGAAGTGGGGCGGTGCGTCCCTCCGGCCGTACCTCGGGGAGGCTTCTCCGTGAAAGCGTGACACTCTGCGCAGAAGTGTCACGCTTTCGTGACGAGGACTGTTCAGCGCCTACGCGATGCGGGCCCACCGCCCACCTCCGTAGAGCCGCCATGGGGCCGGATCCCCCGCGTGCGGGCGGCGCGAACACCAACGTGCCGCCCCCCACACGCGACGCAGTCGACTCATGCCCTTCGTCCGCCCGGCGCCTGCGGGTACCGTCGACAACACAGCGAACGTCCACCGACCGGGAGCACACCGTGACCGCCCTCCCCGCGGATCCCCAGCCCGACGAGCCGCTCATCCCCATGCCCGCGCTCACCCCCGGGGCGCTGCGTGCCGCCGTCGAAAGCCTGACGCCGAGCCGGATGCCGGCGTTCGTTAGCGATCTTGTCGACGCGACCACCAGCGCCCAGCAGCTCCAGTCCTTCGCGCCGCTCCGTACGTTCGTCCACACCTGGGGGGTGTTCGTGGCGATCCAGAGGTATCCCTCGCGCGCCGCCCGCCTGCGCCATCTGGAAGAGATGGTGAGTGCCGGGGTGGAGGAACCGGCGGACGCCATCGTCGAGATCAGGAAGATCCATGAGAGCGCCGAGGCCGAGGCCGGGCTGTGACCGACTGGAAATGGGACTACAACCCGAGCGAGGAGTACCTGACCGACGGCCTTCCCGTCGGTGTGATTGCCGAGGTGGAGCGGATCGCCACCGAACTGGCCGCGCTCGGACGTGACGCCGAGACGGCGGGCAGCAGGCCCGAGGACAAGCCGGGTGGGTTGAGGAACTTCCCACTCTTCGGCGGACGCGGCTTCATCCAGTTCCTCGCGGTTCCCCACCATGAGTGCGTCTACGTATGCAACATCGTCTGGAATGGATGAGACGGGCCGCACACCAGCTTGACGTCACGGCGCACCGGGGTCGGTGAAGGCGTCGCTGAGCAGGTCCGTCAAGAGGCCCAGCCGGAACACTTCGTGCTTCGCGATCAGTTGTCTGTGAGCCTCGATCTGCGTGCCGATCTCGTTGAGCGCCCCCGCGATGGTCCGCTGCCGTTCCAATGGGGGAACGAAGATCGGAGCCGTGGCCAGCGCCTGGGACGGGAGTGTCTCCACGGCCTGGCCACGGTTGGCCTGCGAGGCGATCCACTCATGGACGAGCGGATGCCCGAGGTAGTGGAGAAGGTACTCGGGCAGGATCGTCTCTGTTGTGGGCCTGATCCGCAGGCAGGCGGCGCCGAAGAGCCAGGTCGCCTCCGCGGTGCTGACGAGAGCCCTCCTCCCGAGCGCACCGAGTGTCCCCTGGCGCACGTAGACCAGGTCCCCCCTCCGCAACCGGAACCGCGCGAGACCGGCCGCGGTCCCCACGCTTACACGCTTGATGTTGCGCGCTTCGACCTTGTGCTCGGCGGTCAGATCGGGGGGTGAGATGACGGGGACGCCCTCCAAGCTCGCCGAAAGCCCCTCCAACTGCTGCCCCGACGGCCCGGAGGCGATCTCGCAGAGGTCGATGAGGCGGTGTGTTCGGCTCGGGGGCATCTTGGCGGGTCCTTACTGTTGCCATGCCGGTGGCGCTCGGGAAGGGGTCTGATTCGTCCCGCGAACGGAGGAGGCCGGGGCGCTGGGCGCCCCGGAGTGCCGATGCGGCTAGACGCGGACGATGTCGCGGATCTGCCGGAGCTGGGCCCGCGCCTCGGAGTCACCGGCGCCGCGCAGGACCGCGTCACCCTTGAGGCTCGGGTTGTGGACGGCGTCGACGGTGTCGGCGATCGGGGTCCCTTGCAGGTAGACCCGTACCGGGCTGTCCTGGTTGGCAGGCAGTTCCCGGGGGATGTGTCCCATCCCGTGCGACTCCAGCCGCTCGGAGATGGTGCCGAGTACCCGGTTGCCCAGGCGGCCGGCCCCCTGGATGTCACGCAGCACGCCCATGGTGACGACGTGCAGACCGCCGTCGTCCGCGACCGCAGTACGGAGGTCCTCGTAGCTGCCCATCCCCATCCCCATTTCTCGCGTGCGCCCTGCGCACAGCGATGTCCGGAGCAGTTGGCACCTGAGTCCCATCCGCCCCACCCCTCATCCGTGGGCAAGAAGGTAGCCCTGCCCCTTAAGCGGGCGCAACTCTCCTTCATAGGGTCCTGTGATGGATTGCTGCATCAAAGTCTGCGCATCCATGGTCCGGCTGAGGGTGCATCAACTGTGCACGCGTAAAGGCCTTCTTGATCTCGGCACATCACCAGAGCCGCTCGAAAGCTTCGCCTGCCCAGGAGCGCGCAACCACCCCACGCGCCCTTACCCGTGGCCCACAATGGACCCTCACACGTTCACCGTGACGCAGGGGAGGGCACGGGCGCATGGCTGCCGGTGTGGTCAGGGAGTCGACCGAGCGGGCCGAGGCGGAACGACCGCTTCTGGAGCACCTCAAGGCGATGGGGTGGCAGCACATCGAGGGCGCCCGGCTGAAGGAGACGGCGGAGCGTGGAGACTTCCGGGAGGTGCTGCTGGAGCGGCGCCTGCGGGCAGCCCTGCGCCGGTCCTCGTCCTGGATGAAGAGTGACGAGCAGACCGAGGCGGCCGTTTCCACGCTACGTACCGCCACCCGCCACGTGTCCACCCAGTCCCTGCCGCGGGCCAACCGCGATGTCACCACGCTCCTGCTGTACGGCGACATGCAACCGGGGCCCGACGACAAGCAGGTGCAGGCGAAGTTCTTCGACTGGTCACGCGAGGCACTGGGAGGCAGCCGCGAGGAGGTCCTGGCCCGTAACGACTATCTCGTCGTCGACCAGTTCCGGGTGCACGACGCGGACGGGCGGCCGTCCGTGCTGGACCTCGTCCTCTTCGTGAACGGCATCCCGCTCGTCGTCATCGAGTGCAAGTCACCGGACATACCCGACCCGCTCGGCAAGGCCATCCGGGACCTGCGGGCCTATACCGGTCGCCCACTGGATGACGACACCCGGCGTGGCTCCGGTGCGCCACGAGGCGTGCCCCACCTGTTCGTTCCGGCGCAACTCCTCGTGGCCGCCGATGGAACCCACGCCGCGCTCGGCACGTACTCCTCGGCCGAAGCGCACTACGCGCTGTGGCGCAGTGTCACCCCGGACTACGGCGATCCGGACCGGCCGGGGGACGACGGAGCCGAGGATCTGCGCCGTGAGCTGAGGGGGTGGGGGCTGCTCGGTCCGGAGGAGGCGCCCACCCTTCAGCAGCGACTCACCGCGATCGTTCTCAGGCCCGGCAACCTCCTCAACATCGTCCGGCACTACGTCTTCGAGAAGCCGGTCGACGACGACAGCGGCGACCGTGCGAAGAGTCGCTCCAAGGCCGCCGAGCCGCAGACGGTCAAGGTGGTCTGCCGTCACCAGCAGTACCGGGCCACCGAGAAGATCGTGGCGCGGCTGCGGACGCGGCCGAGCCGCCGCGTCACCGGAGGGGACCGGGACGAACGGGGTGGTGTCATCTGGCACACCCAGGGCGCCGGCAAGAGTTTCACCATGCAGTTCCTGGCCCGGCGACTGCACATGAGTCCGGACCGCGAGCTGAACGGGATCACGATCGTCGCCGTCACGGACCGTACAGACCTTCAACGGCAGTTGCGGCGCGCGGTGGCACTCAGCGACTCCGAGATCCGGGAGGCCACCTCCCGTACGGACCTGGAGCGCCTGCTCCGCCGGGCCGGACGGGTCGGCGGACGTGCGGTGATCTTCGCGACGATCCAGAAGTTCCTCGGCGATCTGGCACCCCCCACGGGGGAGGGGAACGATACGGCCGACGGTGACGACCGGGCGCTGGCCGAGGACTTCGAGCAAGCGCGACGGCGGCTCGCAGCGGGCGAGAGCGCCGAGGAGGTCTCCGACCCCACGCCGGACGAGCGAACGTTGAGCCGCGCCGAGCGGATCTTCCCCGAGTGCAGCGACGAGGACCGGGTCCTGGTCCTCGTCGACGAGGCCCACCGCTCGCACACCTCGGTCCTGCACGCCTGTCTGCGCAAGGCCCTGCCCAACGCGGCCCGGATCGGCTTCACGGGCACCCCGCTGATGCAGGGCCGCCTCACCGACACCGGGCGCATCTTCGGTCTGGAGCCGAGCAGTGAACCCGGCGGGGCCCCCGAGTTTCTCGACACGTATCGCATGACCGAGGCCGAACGCGACAAGGTCGTCGTGCCCGTGCGCTATGCGGGCCGCGCCACCACCGCGGAGGTGCGTGACAAGGAGCGGCTGGACGAGTGCTTCGAGGACCTGATCGAGCCGCTGGATGAGGACCAGCAGGAGTGGGTGCGGGAAAAGTACGGCGCACCCTCCGCGCGTGTTGTGGCGGAGTCGGCGCCCATGATCCGGCGCAAGGCGATGGACATGCTGGAGCACTACGTCACCGGGCCGCTCACTGGCGGGTTCAAGGCGCAGGTCGCCGCGGTGAGCCGACGGGCCGCGGTCACCTATCGCAGTGCTTTCCGTGACGCGCGGACCGATCTGCTGCACCGGATTGAGGAGTTTGACCTCAGCGGGCGGCGCGAGGCTCTGCGGGGCAAGGCTCCGGAGACGTACACATCCGAGGAATCGCTCCTTCTGCGGGCCTGGCAGTTCCAGGAACTGCTGCGGCGGATCGACTTCGTACCAGTCATTTCCGCCGGAGCCGAGCAGAAGGAGGGAGTGTGGCGCGAGTGGACCGACCCGGAGGAGCAGCGCAAGCACATCGCAGGTTTTCTGCGCCCGTTCCCGGAGTTGCCGCCCGACAATCCGTGGGCGACTCATCCGTCCGCCGAGCCCGACCCGGTACCGGCCGGGTCCGTGGGCAGCATGAACCCCTGGAGCGATCTGGTCTTCGGCGGCGGTTCCACATCCGGTGGCAAGGGAGAGGATGAGGCCGGCCGGCCACCGATCGCGTTCCTCATCGTCAAGTCGATGCTGCTCACCGGATTCGACGCCCCCATCGAGCAGGCGCTCTACCTGGACCGGCCCATTCGCGACGCCGAACTCCTCCAGGCGATCGCTCGTGTCAACCGGCCGGCCCGCCGGAAGCGGGAGGGGCTGGTCGTCGACTACTACGGCGTCCTGAACAATCTCGGCGTCACACTGGCCGCCTACCGGGGCAACCCGCCTGCCCTGGACTCACTGCGCAGCCTGGCCGACGACATCCCGGAGATGAAGCGGACAGCCGACCTGGTCCGCGAGTTCCTCGTCGCGGCGGGCATCGATCCGGACGGCCTCACGACTCGTGGTGCTCTCGGCAGCGCTGTGCTCGCGCTCGGGGACCCCACGGTTCGCGCCGAGTTCGACGGTCGACTGGGCGACTTCCTGGGTGCGGTCGACCGTGTCCTGCCACATGAGAAGGCGCTGGACCACCTGCACGACGTACGGGCGTGGAGTGTGCTCCAGATGCGCGTGCGTCGCCACTACCGGGACGACACCGGTGGCGGCTTCGCGATGCGCGGGTACGGCCGGAAGGTGCGCGCCCTGATCGCCGATCACCTTCAGACACAGGAGATCGAGCAGAAGATCCCTCCCGTCTCCATCCTCGCCCCCGACTTCGACGAAGTGGTCGGCACGCTCCCCGTACGTGAGGCCGCTGCCGAGCAGGTGCAGGCCTTGCGCTACCACTTGGAGGAGCGTCTGGCTGTGGAGGAGCGACCAGCGTACCGGCAGCTCTCCGCCGAACTGGAGCGGGTGCTGGAGGAGTTCGCCGGGAACTGGGAGGAGATCTCCCGCGAGCTCCTGCCGCTGGTCGACCGGGCCCGACGGGCGGAGGAAGCCGATCCTGCCGTCGCCGACCTGTCGCCGATGGAGCAGCGGCTGTACGTGCTGATCGGCGAGAAGCTGACGGAGAGCGAGGCCTTGGAGGAAGCGTCGCCGGAGCGGCTGCGTCAGCTCGTCGACGAGGTGTACGACGAGATCACCGCCGCCGTGCGGCTGGCGTCGTTCGGCGGGCGGGAGCGACATGTGACGTTGCTGGAATCACGTCTCTACCAGCGGCTGCGGGTCTCAGGTCTTCGCGGTTCCGGCGCGACACGTGACGCGGTCAAGCGGCTCGCCTCCGCACTCGCCGGATACGCGACGGAGCACCTCGCGGAGTTCCGGGCCGAGGCACGGCAAGAATGAGTCCATGACCGATGCCCAGCCCGCCGGCGCCCAGGCCCGACCCGATGAGCCCGAGATCACGGAAGACGGGCCCTTGCTGGTCGACGGGCGCGAGCTGTGTGTCCGGATCAGCTCACGGCGGCGTCGTCTTGGCCTGACTGTCGAGCGGGACCGGTCCCTGACCCTGCATGTTCCTCAAGGGTGCACTGTTCGGCGGGCCGAACAGTTCGTGCGGGACAGCGGTGAGTGGATCGGCGACAAAACTCGCCTCAGCGAGGAACGCAGTCAGCTGCATCCTGCTCGTGCCCTCCGGGACGGAGAGATTCATCGCTACCTGGGGCGGGACTACCGGCTTCTCGTCGTCGGTGATGAGGGGCCTGACGACTCGACCGCGACGCCGGCCGTAAAGCTCGTAGCGGGACGACTGCGCATGGACAGCTGCGTCGCCGCAGATCCGGCCCTCGCGAAGAGAGCACTCGCCGACTGGTACATCCAGGCCGGGCAGCGCTGGGTCGGGGGACGCCTTCAGCCCTGGGCAGCTCGGATGGACGTCCCGGAGGCTGCGGTGCAGGTGCGGGATTTGGGGCACCGCTGGGGTAGCTACCGTTCCGGAACGGTGGGCGAAGGGGTGGTCTCGCTGCACTGGGCGACCTTCCAACTGCCGATCCACCTGGTCGACTACGTCGTCGCACACGAGTTGGCGCATGCGCGTGTATCCGGTCACGGGCCTGAGTACTGGCGGCTGCTCGGTAGGGCGCTTCCCGAGTGCCGCCGATTGAAGACGGAGCTGGACGAACTAGGGCGACGGGTATGGATGGGTGACCTGGCCTGCTGATGGTCGCGACGAGACGATCGAGTTCAACTCGTTCCTCTGATCCGTAGAGAGCGGTGGCCGGCCTGCTGTGAGCGGTCGGCCGCCGTCACACCACCTCACCGCCCCCGCACCCACCCCCCGAGCGGGCTCGTCCGCACGTACACCCCCACGTCGTTCACCCGGCAACTCGGGCCCCAGCTCACGATTCCCAGCACGGTGGCCGGGCTTCCCCCGCTCAGGAGCGGGCTGCCCGAGTCGCCGGTGCAGGTGTTGCGGTCGGCGCCGGTGTCCGGGATGGCACAGAGCTGGCGGTCGGGATACGGCGTGATGCCCAGGGTGCGTTGGGCCTGGGCGCAGCGGTTCTCGGGTACGAACCGCAGCGGTACGGGCGTACGGCGGCAGGGCGCGATCCCGCCGTAGCCGTCGCGGCCCCAGCCGAACTCGGTGGCCGTGGCGGGCGTCCGCTCCCCAGCGCCCGGCAACCGCGCTGGGGCCGTGGTGGCGCGGCCGGACAGGATGAGCAGGGAGGCGTCCGTGCCACGGCCCGACGGGTACGACAGAACCCGGCGTACACGCAGGCGCAGGCCCGGAACCGGGGCGTTGCGGCACAGGTTGTCCGCGCCCACGACGGCGTCGACCGAGCCGGGGCGCCGGGTGCGGACGCAGTGCGCGGCGGTGAGCACCCGGTCGGGAGCGACGAGGACGCCGCCGCAGAACTGGCCGTTGAACAGGTCGCCGGCCGGTGAGGAGGCGTTGACCAGCGCCACCACCGGGCTCGGGTCCGGACCCGCCGGCCCAGCGGTGACGCTCGGGGTGTCGGCGGACGCGACCGACACCCCGAGCGTCATCAGCAGTGCCCCAACGGCGAGCCGCAGGTGCCTCAGCACGACTTCTTTCTGGTTTCCACGCTGAGGCCCATGACGTTGTGCCAGCGGTACTTCTTGCCGCCGACGTGGTAGTCCACCGTGATCCCCTTCATCCGTACGCGGGAGGTGCCGGTCACCAGGATCGCCACCACGAGGTTGTGTGTGGCCTTGGACGTGGCGGACTGCGGTGCGAGGGTCGCCCCCACCGCGGGCCTCCGGTGCTTCCAGCCCGCGCCCACGGAGTCGAGGCTGAACTTCGACGGCGGATAGTGGGTGTCGTAGCCGATGAGACTCGTCGTGGCCGGTACGAGGACCGCGTCGGTGAACCGCAGCCCGTGCGGCTCGGCAAGGGCGACGCCGTCGACGACCGCCTTGTCCTTGCCGTAGTTGTGCAGTTCGTCCCCGCCGAACGTCAGCGTGGCACCCTGTTTCGCCGGCAGGCACACGTTGCCCGAGCCGGCGTCGGAGTAGTCCGGCCCGTTGAGCGGGCCGTCCCCCGCGGGGGTACCGGGCTTTGACGAGCAGCCCGTCGTCAAGGCGAGGACCAGCGTCAGAGCACCGGCCCGCCCGAGCAGGACCCGCGGCGGCGAAGTGAGGATCACGGCTTGTACCCGCTCTTCGTTGTGGTGGCCACGAAGTTGTACGGGTGAGAGCTGCCGGGCGCCCCGCCGGTTCCGCAGATGTAGCGGTTGGCTTTGAACGTGTACACCACGGTCGTCTCCGAGGAGTAGCCGGTCTCCGCCGAGAGGTTGATTCCGATGGCGTCGCCGGTGCTCGCCCCGTCGGTCCAGGTGATCGCCTTGGACGAGGTCCGGGTGAACTTCGCACCGTCGGGATAGGGAGCGCAGGTCGTCGCTTTCGGCGTCTTGGCGGAGACGATCTTTTCGCCGCCGTAGTAGTACCGCGCGCGCACCTCGTAGTGGTATGTGATGACGCTTCCGTGTCCACCGCTCACGCACGCCATTTTGTACTTGCCGTAGTCGTACTCGGATTTGTAGTAGACGCCCTTGTGGTTGCCGTAGTCCGGGTAGTCGTTCGTGACGCTGCTCTCCTTGGAGACGGACCCACTGGCTTCGAAGGAGCCGTAGGCCCCGGTGGCGGACGTGCCGACGCCGAGCGAGCTGGAGGAGCCCTTCGTGTAGGAGAGGGTGTGCTTCACCCCTGTAGTGGCGCTGTACGTCTGTCCGACGATGACCCACTTCGGGCCCAGGTCCTTGGTGAGGGTCCCGGTGCAGGCCTTGGTCACGCCGGCGGTGTCGGCCGTGTCGGAGGTGTCGGCCGCGCTCGCGGCCGCGGCGGCGTCATCGGCCGCGGAGGCGTCCGCGCTGTCCGGGCTGTCGCCGACGGAGACGGGAGTGTCGGTGGTGTCCTCGGCGGTGGCGGACGTCTCGTCGGTGTCGGACGTGGTGACCGGCGCGGCGTTCAGGACGAGTGTGGCGCTCACCGGGGTCTGGGTGTCGGCGCTCGAAGTATCGCTGTCGGTGTCCGTGGTCGTCGCCGCGAGGTAGGCGCTGCTGGTGCCTGAACCGACCAGTTTCCGCGGGAAGTTGAAGGTCGCCTCGTCGTCCCCCGAGTAGGCGATGGTCTCGAAGTTGACCGTCCCGTCGCTTGCCGCCTCCGGTGCCGCCAGGTCGGCCGAGGCGAGCCGCAGCGTGTAGTTCCCGGAGCTGTCGGCGATCGCCTTGGCCACGGGCTGCAGCTTGACCGAGTCCCCCTCCTGGAGGGCGGCGTCCGTCTCGTTGTCCGGCCACGCGTAGAGGACCACGTCGGCGCCCGCCACGGCCGTACCGTCCGCGTTCTGCACGGTGCCGCTGCTGACCGCGGGGGTGCTGAGGGAAGCGGAGTCGGTGATGCCGGCGAGTTCTGCCTCCTCGTACGTGACGCTCAGGTGCGGTTCGACCGAGTTGTCGCCGGCGATGTAGTTCGCCGAGCGGTAGCGCCGCCAGGTGAGGGAGTCGGTCTCGTCCACGGCGCGCAGCTGGAGGCCGTAGTTCGGGGCGCCGTCGGCCCAGGCCTGCACGATGTTGTCGATGTCCCAGTGGCTGTACGCGGCCGGGCAGTCCGAGGAGTAGCCGTGCGCACCGGTGTTGACGACCTCGCCCGCGCTTGTGACGGTCGGCATCGCGTCCCAGGTGATGGCGGAGGGATCCCAGTCGGAGGTGACGCGTCGGACACGGACCCCGGAGCCCGCGGTCGAGCAGGTGGAGGACCAGTAGGAGTACAGCTTGAGGTCGGTGTCCACGATGTGGGTGCCGGTGAACTCGGAGGTGTCGAACTTGAGGAAGGCGCGGGCCCGGTGGGTTCCGCCGTCGTATGTCCCGACGCGCAGTTCCCCGGAGGAACGCTGCGAGTCCGTGTAGTTGGGGTCCTCCAGCCAGGTGTCCGTGGTCACCGCGAGCGTGGTGGTCGGGTCGATGGTGAGTGGGTAGCTGAGGTTCGGCGAGTCGAGGAAACCGGAGTCCGGAGTGAGTACCAGGACCTGGCCCGAGTCCGTGTCCTCGATCCTCGACTCGACCTTGGTGTCGTGCGCAGGCAGGCCGGAGGTCGCGTCGAGCGACGAGTCCCACATGTGCGGGGCGGGCGCGTCGGCGACGGTCTTGCCGGAGCCGTCGGTCAGCAGCAGGTGGCCGGCCTCGTTCTGGGAGACCTTGAGGCCGCCCGACGTGGTCAGCGGGATCCGGATGGTCAGCGGACCATCCGGCCGCTTGTGCAGGACGACCTGCTCCGAGAAGCCGCTCGGCAGCGCGGTCACCACGAGGTCGCCGCCCGCGACGGCGTCGTGGTAGGTGGCGGTGTCTCCGTCCAGGTCTGGTGCCGGCAGGTCCTTGCCGAGGGAGAGCGATACGGCCTTGGCCCCGTCCTCGAGCTGGGCGAAGGGTCCGGATCCGCCGTCCGAGAAGTGCAGTTCGGCCGGTATGGCGTCAGGTGTCACCGTTGTGCCGGTGTCGGCGAGCGTGGTGTTCACCGGGGTCCAGGCTCCGTCCCGGCGGACCCGGATCGGAGCGTCGTAGACATCCGTGGTCAGGGTACCGGAGGGGTTGGCCCAGGTCGTCGAGGTCTCGGTGCGTTTTCCGGTCACCTCGACCCGGGATCCCCGCTCCCGGGCGGCGGCCAGTGCGGAACCGGTGTCGGGCTCGGCGGACGCGGTGGCCGACGAGGTCGTGGCTGCCGACGTGGAGTGCGTTGCCCCGCCGGCGTCGGCGAATGCGGTCGCCGTCGTACCGCCGCCGGTCGCGGTGAGCGTCAGGCCGAGGCCGAGTACGGCGATACGAGATTTGAAATGTCTGGACCATGACAAAGATCGGGTGAATCGCATGCGGAGCCCCCCGTGGCTGGTTTTCCTCCCGATGTGGAGGAGTGGCTCACGCTAGAGCCGTCCCGTGAGTCACACCAACACCTAACCTTCACATTTACTTCTTACTTGGCCCCCAATTTGCCGCCCCTTGACGGGAGTTGCTCACTTCGGCCCCCAAGGTGTTGGTCAGGTCATGGACATCTTTGACCTGTCCATGGCTTGTTCCTGGTTCCGCCTGTAATACGGGGACGCAACTATCTACGCGGGTAGCCCCGTATCTCTCCTCCCTCTCCCGTTCCAGGAGCCTCGCATGCCCGTCAGTCCCATGAACCGTCGGCAGTTCGTGAAGAAGTCGGCCGTCACCGGTGCGGCCGTCGCCGCCGCGGGAGCGGTCGGCACCAGCAGCGCCCAGGCCGCCGACCTCGGCAAGCCCGAAAAGGCCCCGAAGACCTGGTCGTTCTCCATCCTGGGCACCACCGACCTGCACAGCCACGTCTTCAACTGGGACTACTACAGCAACAAGGCGTACTCGGACAGCAAGGGCAACACCTACGGCATCGCCCGGATCGCCACCCTGGTCAAGCAGTTGCGCGAGCAGAAGGGCGAGGACCGGGTGCTGCTCGTCGACGCGGGCGACATCATCCAGGGCACCTCCCTCGCGTACTACTACGCGAACGTCGACCCGATCACGGGCAAGGACGGCAAGCGCGGCCCCAAGCACCCCATGGCGATCGCCATGAACGAGATGCGCTACGACGCCGCCGCCCTCGGCAACCACGAGTTCAACTACGGCATCGAGGTGCTGCGGAAGTTCGAGCAGCAGTGCCGCTTCCCGCTGCTCGGTGCCAACGCGCTGGACGCGAAGACGCTGCGGCCCGCCTTCCAGCCGTACACCGTCAAGTGCATCAGGGTGCCGGGCGCGCCCGACATCAAGGTCGGCATCCTCGGCCTGACCAACCCGGGCATCGCCCTGTGGGACAAGGACAACGTCAGCGGCAAGCTGGTCTTCCCCGGCCTGGTCGAGCAGGCGAAGAAGTACGTGCCCCGGCTGCGCGCGCTCGGCTGCGACGTCGTCTTCCTCACCGACCACTCCGGTCTGGACGGCTCGACCTCGTGGGGCGACGAACTCCCGTACGTGGAGAACGCCTCCAACCTGGTCGCCGAGCAGGTCCCGGGCATCGACGCGATCCTCGTCGGCCACACGCACGTCGACGTCCCGACGTACACGGTGAAGAACGAGGAGACCGGCGAGGACGTCCTCCTGTCCGAGCCGTACTGCTACGGCTACCGCCTCTCCGTCTTCGACTTCCAGCTCGAGCTGCACCACGGCTGCTGGAAGGTCACCGGCAAGACGGCGACCACGCTCAACAGCAACACGGTCGCGGAGGACGCGCGGATCACCGAACTGCTGGAGGCCGACCACGAGTTGGTCGTCAAGTACGTCAACACGGCGATCGGCACGAGTACCGAGGACATGTCCACGGCGGAGGCCTGCTGGAAGGACGTACCCGCCATCGACTTCATCCACCAGGTCCAGATGGAGGCGGTGAAGTCCGGGCTGTCCACCGCGGACGCCGCGCTCCCGCTGATCTCGGTGGCCGCGTGCTTCAGCCGCACCGCCGACATACCGAAGGGCGACGTGACCATCCGCGACGTCGCGGGCCTCTACATCTACGAGAACACGCTGTACGGCAAGAAGCTCACCGGCGCCCAGCTCAAGGACTACCTGGAGTACGCGGCGAAGTACTACCACCAGGTGCCGTCCGGCACGAAGGTCGACACCTCGACGGTGACGAACGCCAACAGCTTCTGGGACTACATGTACGACACGGCGGCCGGCGTCTCCTACGACATCGACATCGCGCAGGCCGAGGGTTCGCGCATCAAGAACCTGACCTACAACGGCGCGGCGGTCGCCGACGACCAGGTCTTCGTCGTCGCGGTCAACAACTACCGCGCCAACGGCGGCAGCGGCTACCCGCACATCGCGGCCGCGGAGGCCGCGTACAGCTCCACCAACCAGGTCCGCGACCTGATGATCGCCTACGCCACGGCGAAGGGCACGATCGACCCGTCGACCTTCGCGGCGACCAACTGGAAGCTCACGCAGGACGGGACGGCGGTGTTCTAGGACACCCCCGAGGGGGCGGGGGGCCGTTGTGGTCCTCTGCCCCCTGACCTCCGTCTTTCACAGGAAACTCGCATTCTCATCAGGCCCGCCGGCCCTTATCCTCACTCTCACGACGGGCCCTTGTTCTGGAGCGCATACGCCCAGGGGTCCGTTTCGAATGTGGGGATACACATGAGAAAGCTCGCCATAGGCGCCGCACTGTCCGGCGCCCTGGCGCTGACCGGCCTGACCGCGCCCCTCGCGTCGGCCGCGACCACGAGCCCGGACCTGGTCTTCTCGGACGTCGTGGTGAACAACGGCAAGACGATCGTCGTCGGCACGACGGCGACGGTGAAGGTCCCGGTGACGTTCACGCTCACCCGCCCGGCCGACCTGACGATCGACAACGAGAACAACTTCGCCGGTGTGATCCTCTACCGCGGCACGCTCAAGAGGATGAGGAACGCCCTGGACTCGGAGGACCCGGCCACCTGCACCACCACCGCGACCTCGGACACCACGGTGACCGAGGCGTGCACGGAGACCATCGTCGTCGACCCGCAGGACAGCCTGTCCGAGGCCGCCGACGCCACCACCTGGAACGTGGGCGGCTTCTACAGCCACACCGACAGCTCCTCCTCCGACGAGCACATCAGCTTCGAGTACGGCTACGACCTGTGGGGCGGCCTCGGCACCGCCCAGCTCAAGCGCGCCGCCAAGCTCACCGCCGACGCCACGCCCGAGCCGGTCGTCAAGGGCAAGACCCTCACGGTCAAGGGCAAGCTGACCCGCGCCGACTGGAACACCACCAAGTACGCGGGCTACACGGGCCAGTCGGTGGCCCTGCAGTTCCGCCCGGCGGGCAGTGACACCTACACGACCGTCAAGACGGTCACGTCCGGCACCGCCGGCGCCCTCTCCACGACCGTGAAGGCCACCAAGAGCGGCTACTACCGCTACTGGTTCGCGGGCACCTCGACGACGGGCGCGAAGACGTCCGCCGGCGACTACGTCAAGGTCAACGCGAGCTGACGCGGATACCGCCCCGTCCTTGCTGCTGCCGTCGCGGAGGCTCCCGTACGAACTGCCGCAGTGCACGGTGGTCCTGGCGTTGGCGGAGGTGCGGGGGGTGACGGTGCTGACGCTGGGGCTGTGGGTGCCGCATGACCTGTAGGCGGGGAGGCCTCACCGCCCGAACGCCCCCGCATGCGCTGCCGCCCACTCCGCGAACGTCCGCGCCGGGCGCCCCAGCACCTCCGCACCGTGGTCGCCGCCGCTCGCCGCCGGCCGCCGTACCAGCTCGCCGCCCACATGGCCCGTCGCCCCGGTCACCAGGATCATCGCCGTCTCCTTTCGGATGGTCCCAGCCTGCGCCCGGACCCTCACGCGCCGCGTCGCCCCCGTGGAGACATGTCCGCTGCTTCCGGAGGAGTACGGGAGGAGTACGAGAGCAGCACGGGAGGAGCGCGGGCGGAGCGCGGGAGGGGTTCGGCAGGATAAAGCTCACATATCGGGCTTACGCTGTAAGCGTGTGCGTGCCCACGCAGGCAACCGGCGACGCAGAAGAAGGTGAGTGCCATGCGCATGCTGCTCAAGGCGTCCTTCGACACGGAGAAGGGCAACGAGGCCATCCGGAACGGCACGCTGGGGAAGATGGTCCAGGAGGCGGTGGAACACATCAAGCCCGAGGCGTCCTACTTCACCGCCGAAGACGGTCGGCGCACCGCCCTCCTCTTCTTCGACATGCGGGAGAGCTCCCAGATGCCGGTGTTGGCCGAGCAGTTCTTCCTGAACCTGGACGCCAAGGTCACCTTCACTCCGGTGATGAACCTGGAGGACGTGGAGAAGGGTCTCTCCCAGCTCGGTCGCTGACCTTCACGCCGACCCTCAGCTGAACACGATCATCGACCCCTGCGCCAGACTCCGCGTCGCCGCCGCGTGCAGGCCCAGCCAGACGTGGCGTTCGCGGGCGAAGGGGCTGGGATCGTACGGCGCCGGGACGGCCGGCTCCTCCAACTCCGTGGGGGCGCGCGGCGGTTCCGGTGCCGCCGGGGGGTTGGCCGGGTCGATGCCGATCGACGGGGCCATGTACTCCAGCTCCCGCAGCAGGGCCTGGGAGCTGCCCAAGGGGCCGCCGCCCGCGAGGAGGTCGTCGTTGGAGAGGGGCTGCGGGAAGTCGACGGGGACGTACGCGCCCGCGTGGTCGTAGTGCCAGACCAGGTGCGACTGCTGGGCCGTCGACTCGAACATCTCCAGCAACTGCTCGTAGTCGCCGCCCAGTTCGTCGACCGGAGTCACCGGCAGGCCGCACACCTGCAGCAGGTAGACGCGGCGCAGGAAGTGCAGCGCGTCGTAGTCGAAGCCGGCCACCGGGGCGACCTCGCCGGACAGGCCCGGCATGTACTGGTACACCGGCACCGGCGGGAGCCCGGCCCCGGCGAGCACGTTGTTGTACTGCGCGAGTTCGTCGGCGAACGGATTGTCGGGGGTGTGGCACAACACGTCGACGAGTGGTACCAGCCACAGGTCACAGGCCAAAGAGGGCTCCTCATACACACGGATGGTGGTCAAGGCAGGGTAGTCGGTGCGGCTCGCGGGCGACCCCGTTCGTGCGGTTCAGGTGCCCGTGTGCAGGTCCCATACCCACACCCCGTCCACCCACTTCCCGTCACGGCCCACCAGTTCGGTCACGGCTCTGCGCAGCCGGTCGTCGTTCGGCTGCGGGGCCACCACCAGCGCGCCGGCCTTCCAGTACGCGAAGTCCCGCTTCGCCTGAGCCCGCCAGTTCTTGCCAAGGGTCGGGACGACGCCGGTGTAGCGGACGTCACGCAGCATCTGCGCGGTGTAGCGGGGCGGGGCACCGTAGACGCCGATGCGGTCCTTGCCGAAGGGGCCGTTGAAATAGCCGCCGGGAAGGCTGAAGCCGAGGCCGGCCTGCTCCTGCCAGTGCAGTTGCTCCGCGTAGCCGGAGTCGGGCAGTGGGATCGTGACCAGGGACTCGCCGTCGCGGACGTACGACTTCCAGGTCCCGTCGGTGAAGAAGGCGGGGGTCGCCGGGCGTTCGACCGTCTTCAGCGGGGCCGGGATCAGGGGCAGCAGGGCGAGGCAGACGCCCAGCAGGCCGAGGTACTGCACGCCCCGGTCGCGGGTGGCGGCCAGCCGCTCCAGCGCGAGCGCGAGCAGCATGCCCAGCGCGGGCGCGCAGACCATCGCGACCCGGCCCTCGATCACCGACTCGAAGAGGGGGACGTGGGCGAGCAGCGCCCAGGGGCCGGGGTAGACCTCGTCCGTCATGGGGATGCGGAACTTCGGGCCGAGGGAGAGCAGCGCCGCGCCCACCGCGGTCACCGCGAGCGCCTTGACCAGGGCCCGCTCCCACAGTCGTACGGCGATCGCGAAGGCGAGGGCGACCAGCGGCCAGCCGTAAAAGGCGTTCTGCTCGGTGGGGTTGAGGGAGAGGGAGTTGGCGCGTTCCGCGCTGCCCGCGACCAGGGAGCGTTCGGCGAAGGAGAGCAGGGCGAGGGGGCTGTTGCCGGCGTCGTCGCCGTGCAGGATGCTCTTGTAGCTCTGCGGGCCGGTGAACTGCCAGGTCAGCGCGTAGGCGACGAGGGGCAGACAGACGGCGGCAGCCACCCCCAGCCCCTTGAGCAGGGGCCGCCGGGCCTGCTTCGCCACATCCCTGCGTACGACGGCGTAGGTGCCGCCGAACAGCACCATGCCGATGCTCGACAGGAGCAGCGGCTCCTCGCCGAGGAAGATCTGGTACGTCGCCATCAGGCCCAGCACGGCCCCGTTCCGCACGACCCGGCCGCTGCCCTCGCACAGGCGCAGGGCGCGGTCGATGATCAGCGGGATCATGAAGAGGATCACGAAGTTGGGGTGCGCGTTGGCGTGGCTGACCATCGGCGGGGCGAAGGTGGCGAGCGAGGCGCCGAGGAAGGCCGAGGGGCGGTGGCGTACGACCCGCTTCCTGATCAGCCAGTACCAGGCGGCGCCGGTCGCGGCGAGGCCCAGGGTCATGGCGGTGCTGAGGGCGACCGCGGGGCCCGCGAGGAGGGTCAGCGGCGCGAAGGGGACGGAGACGCCGAGCATGACCGTGTTGGCCATGAGGTTGACGCCGTCGGGGAAGCCCTGGAGGTCGGAGAAGAGGGGGTTGTGGAGGTGGGCCAGGTTGTGGGCGGTGACCGCGAAGAACCACTCCCACTGGTTCTGGTCCTGGAGGGAGTCGGAGAGGTAGCGGTGGTTCGGGTCGAAGAGGCGGCCCGAGTACAGGGCCATCGCCATCAGCAGGAAGAGGAGGACCGCGAAGAGGTCCGCGGGGCGCAGGGTGCGGGCGCGCAGGCGGGTCAGTTCGGCGAGGACGCGGGGGTAGTCGAGGGTGCGGACCTTCGAGCCGGGCTGGTGGGACCAGTGGACGGGGACCTCGGTGATCCGGAGGTCGGCGCGTTGGAGGTGGTGCAGGACCTCCACGTCTATGCCCCACCCGTCGATCCGGGAGGCGGCGAAGGCCTCGCGGGCACGGTCGCCCTCGAAGAGCTTGAAGCCGCACTGGGTGTCGCGTATGCCGTGGACCGTCGTCCTTCGTATGAGTAAGTTCCCGGCGCGGCCCAGGAGTTGGCGTACGGGATGCTGACGTTCGCCGATGACCGCACCCGGCACCGAACGGGAGCCGATCGCCGCGGAGTTGCCCTCGCCGAGCGCCTTGTCGAGCTTCTCCAGCTCCTCGATGGGAGCGGCCAGATCGGCGTCGGTCACGAGCACCCGCCGCCCCCGGGAGGCGGCGACACCGATCCGCAGGGCGTTGCCCTTGCCGCGGTTGCGGGGACTGGTGACCAGCTGGACACGGGGGTCGGCGCACCCGGAGACGACACCACGGGTCCCGTCGGTGGACCCGTCGTCGGCGACGATGACCTCCCAGGCGCCCCAGCGGCCCTGGTTCTCGGAGAGGTACCGGGTGACGGCGTCCAGGGTGGGACCGAGGCGATGCTCCTCGTCGTAGGCGGGGATGACGACGGAGAGGTCGACCGCGGGGGCCGACGAGAGAGCGGGCGACGGGGTCGCCGGGAGGCGGTCGGGTGAACGGGGCGCGGGGAGGTCCGCCGAGGGGACGGCCGGGAGCCTCGCGGAGGAGGTCTTCGGGCGTTCCGCGGAGGGGGAGGTGGGGATGTCCGGGCGCTTCGGCGAGGGGCTCGCGGGGGTGTCCGCGCGGTCGGCCGGGCGTGCCGTGGGGGTGTCCGTGCGGTCCGCCGAGGGGACGGCCGGGAGCCTCGCGGAGGAGGTCTTCGGGCGTTCCGCGGAGGGGGAGGTGGGGATGTCCGGGCGCTTCGGCGAGGGGCTCGCGGGGGTGTCCGCGCGGTCGGCCGTGCGTGCCGTGGGGATGTGTGCTCGGTCGGCCGGGCGGGCCGTGGGGGTGTCCGTGCGGTGTGCCGGGCGTGCTGGGGGGATGTGCGGCCGGTCCGCCGGGGAGGGGGCCGGCAAGGGCGCCACGTCCGGTGAAGGAAGCGTCGGGAGGTCCGTCGGGTCGGCCGTGGCGGGGTGCGCCGGCCCCTGCTCCGTCGCGCTCATCGCTCCGCCAGCCGTTCGATCAGGGCCAGGGAGTGCGCGTTGTAGTCGTCGACGATCGAACGGGCCCGGGTGGTGTCGCGGTGGGACAGGGCGTCGACCAGGTCGGTGTGGCCGGACCACAGGGCGCCGCGGAGGTCGGTCAGGCGGCGCAGGTGCTGGACCGCGCAGACCCAGGACTGGACGCGCAGCCGGTGCAGGAAGTCGGCGAGGTAGGGGTTGCCGAACAGGACGCCGAGCTCGTGCCAGAAGCGCAGGTCGTAGCCGATCAGCACGGTGAGGTCGCCGGCCAGCGAGGCCCGCTGCGCCTCCTCGCCGCGCCGCCGCACCCCGGCGAGGGCGGCCATGGCACGGGCCTCGTCGTGCGGCGGGAAGCGGCTCTCGTCACCGTCCAGGGCGTGGAACATGCCGTCGCTGATCAGGCTGCGGGCCTCGACGATGCCGCGGTAGTCGGCGACCGAGTACTCGTGGACGTGGAAGCCGCGATGCTGGTCGGCGTCGAGCAGCCCCTGCGCGGACAGGTCGACCAGCGCCTCGCGCACGGGCGTCGCGGAGACCCCGTACTGCTCGGCGATCTCCTTGACCGTGAACTCCTGCCCGGGCTGCAGCCGCCCCGCCAGCACCTCGTCGCGCAGCGCGTCGGCGATCTGCTGTCGCAGGGTGCTTCGGGTGACGGCGCCGTTGCCGCTGCTGGCGGGCATGGGGTGGGCGTCTCCTCGTCGCGTTCGGGTGGCGTGCACGTCTCTATGTACGAGCACGCCACCTTACGCGTTCGGCTTCCCGCTGTTTACCCGCGTAGCTGTGGGCGGACGGTGCGGTATCCGAGCGGCCGCACCCGACTACCGTACGTACTACACCGTGTACTCGTCGGCCACGGTCAGCGCCGCGTCCAGCGCCGCGAACCCCTCCTTCAGCTCGGCCTCGCTCACGTTGCAGGGCGGCACGACATGGGTGCGGTTCATGTTCACGAACGGCCAGATGCCGTGCTGCTTGGCCGCGGCCCCGAAGGCGGCCATCGGGGCGTTCGCCTCACCGGCCGCGTTGTACGGCACGAGCGGCTCGCGCGTCTCCCGGTTCTTCACGAGTTCGACGGCCCAGAACATGCCGACCCCGCGCACCTCGCCGATGCTGGGGTGCCGCTCGGCGAGCTCGCGCAGGGCGGGCCCGACGACGGTCTCACCCAGCCGCCCGGCGTTCTCGACGACGCCTTCCTCCGCCATGACGTTGAGGGTCGCGACGGCGGCGGCGCAGGCGAGCGGGTGCCCGGAGTACGTCAGCCCGCCGGGATACGGCCGCTTGCCGAAGGTCTCGGCGATGGCACCGGAGATGGCGACACCCCCGAGCGGCACATAGCCACTGTTGACCCCCTTGGCGAAGGTGATCAGGTCCGGTACGACCCCGAACAGATCCGCCGCGAACCATTCCCCGGTCCGCCCGAACCCGGCCATGACCTCGTCCAGGATGAAGACGATCCCGTACTTGTCGCAGATCTCCCGCACGCCGGCGAGATAGCCGGGCGGCGGAACCATGATCCCGGCGGTCCCGGGGATGGTCTCGAGGACGATCGCGGCGACGGTGGCCGGCCCCTCGAAGGCGATGGTGGTCTCCAGGTGCTCCAGCGCCCGGGCGCACTCCTGCTCCTCGGTCTCCGCGTAGAACCGCGAGCGGTACAGGAACGGCGCCCAGAAGTGCACGACACCGGCGGCGGCACCGTCGGAGGCCCAACGCCGGGGGTCGCCGGTGATGTTGATGGCCTGCTGGGTACCACCGTGGTACGAGCGGTACGCCGACAGCACCTTGGGCCGCCCGGTGTGCAGCCGCGCCATGCGCACCGCGTGCTCCACGGCGTCGGCTCCGCCGTTGGTGAAGAAGATCTTGTCCAGATCCCCGGGCGCCCGCTCGGCGATCAGCCTCGCCGCCTCCGACCGCGCCTCGATCGCGAAGGCGGGCGCGAAGGTGGACAGGGTCGCGGCCTGCTCCTGAATCGCGGCGACGACCTTCGGATGCCGGTAGCCGATGTTCGTGTAGACGAGCCCGCTGGTGAAGTCGAGGTACCGCTTCCCGTCGTAGTCCCAGAAGTACGACCCTTCCGCACCGGCGACGGCAAGCGGGTCGATGAGCTCCTGCGCGGACCAGGAATGAAACACATGCGCACGGTCCGCGGCCTTCACGGCGGCGCCGACCTCGGGGGTGGGATGAGGGGTCATGCGGGGAGCGTAGGAGCCCGGGGTGACCGGGGGACATCGGCGTCATGTCTGTGGTCCGGGCGTTTCCGCGACAGGTTGTCGACGACGGACCGGCTCGGCCCCCTGTTACGGAACCGTAGACACCGCCCCCGCCACCTCGCCTTACGCCCGCACTATCGTTGGGATGTTGCACAGGTGCGTATCGGGGGATTTCGGGGGCTCGGGATGGAGAAGCTCGCGGGTGGTGATCCGCAGCGGATCGGGGCGTATCGGCTGCTGGCGCGGCTGGGGGCCGGGGGGATGGGGTACGTGTATCTCGCCCGGTCGGACCGTGGCCGTACCGTCGCCGTGAAGCTGGTGCGCGAGGAGTTGGCCGCCCAGGAGGAGTTCCGGGCGCGGTTCCGGCAGGAGGTGCAGTCCGCGCGGCAGGTCGGCGGGCACTGGACGGCACCCGTGCTGGACGCCGACACCGAGGCGGCCGTGCCGTGGGTGGCGACCGGGTACGTCGCCGGGCCGAGCCTGCAGCAGGTGGTCGGGCACGATCATGGGGCGTTGCCCGAGCGGTCCGTACGGATTCTGGCGGCCGGGCTCGCGCACGCGCTCAAGGACATTCATGCCGCCGGGATCGTCCACCGGGATCTGAAGCCGTCCAATGTGCTGGTGACGATCGACGGGCCTCGCGTCATCGACTTCGGTATCGCGCGGGCGCTGGAGACGGTCACCGACGGGGGGCTGACCCGCACCGGCGCGCTCGTCGGGTCGCCCGGCTTCATGGCGCCCGAGCAGGTGCGGGGCGACCGGATCACGCCCGCCTGCGACGTCTTCTGCCTGGGGTCCGTCCTGGCCTACGCCGCCACCGGCGCCCTCCCCTTCGGCACCGCCAACAGCGGTGTGCACGCCCTGATGTTCCGTATCGCCCAGGAGGAACCCGACCTGGAGGGGGTGCCCGAGGGCATCGCCGACCTCGTACGGGACTGTCTGAAGAAGGACCCGGCGGCCCGGCCGACGCTGGACCAGGTCCTGGAGCGCACCGGCGCCGAGGACACCGTACTGGGCGGGCGCTCCCGGGACCCCTGGCTGCCGAGCGCGCTGGTGGCCCAACTCGGGCGGCACGCGGTGCAGTTGCTGGACGCGGAGGACCCCGAGCGGACCGGGGAGGTCTCCGTCGGGAAGCCCGCGCCCGAAGCCTCCCCCGAGCACGCCTCCGTGCCCGAGCCCAGCACCGGAACACCCGTCGGACCACCCCCGTCCGGGCAGCCGGGCAACGGGGCGCCCCTGAACCACCTGCCGACCCAGGTCGCGGGCCAGGCCCCGACACCCGCACCCGCCCCGCAGGGCCCCGCGCAGACACCGCCGTCCGGCCACCCTGCCTACGGCTACCCCCAGCAGCATCCGCAACAGCAGCAACCCGCCTACGGCACCCCCCAGCAGCAGCCGGGCTACGGCTACCCGCAGCAGCCCCCCGCCTACGGCTACCCCCAACAGCCCACCCCCTACGGCGCGCTGGGCTCCACCCCGCCCTACGGCCCCGCCCCCTACACCGGCCCTCTCACCCCCACCCCCCAGGAACCACCCCGAAGAAGCGGCCGCTCCACCGTCGCCCTCGTCGCGGTGGCCCTGGTCGTCGCCCTCGGCGCCGGCGGCTCCGTCTACGCCCTGATGAACGGCGGCGGCGACAACAGCGACGACAACAAGGCCGGGCCGGGCCCGAGCACCACCGCACCCCCCACCACCGGCCCGTCCACGCCCCAGCAGTCCCCGACGACCGCCTCCCCGACGACCTCCGCCCCCTCCGACGGCGTCGTCCCGACCGGCTACCTCGGCACCTGGACCGCCACCATCACCAACAAGGACGGCGAGAACACCCGCCAACTCACCATCCAGCAGGGCAAGGTGGGTGAGGCGGTGCTGTCCCTCGTCGCCGACGGCCCCACCTCCAGCGGCACCTACCACTGCGTCTTCCAGGCGCAACTCACCCAGGACCCGGGCAGCAGCGGCCCGTTGGAGCTCGGCCCGTCCACCGTCACCGCCGGCGACAGCGGCTACTGCAAGCCCGGCGACCCCACCGAGATCAGCCTCCTCTCGGACGGCAGCCTGCAGCGGGTCAACACCAGCAACGGGGAGAGCCTGAAGTACACCAGGGAGTAACCCCAAGTACCGCTTCTGGTAAGGCTGTTGGAGTGGTGCGGCCGTACGGTTCGGTCGGTGGGGTGGCTGAGCGCAGAGAACATCGTGGCCGTCGGTACCGCGGTCCTGGGCATCGTCGCGTCCGGTGTCATGGTCTGGTACGAGCGCCGGGTACCGCGCCGCAAACGCATCGGCTACCGGGTGCAGATGGACAGTCCCATAGGCGACGACGTCCAGCTGGGCCGGGTCAACGTCCGCCTGGGGATCTTCGGCGAGGACCCCGGCATGTCGGATGCCACCCTCGTCCTGATCCGCGTCGAGAACGACGGCTCGCAGGGCATCGACCGCGACGACTACACCAGCCCGGGCACGCACGGCCTGACCGCGGTCTTCACCGACCGCACCATCCAGGGCGTCTCGGTCACCCAGCCCTCCGACACCGACCATCTGATGGACCACTTCACGGCCGAGCGCGGCCTCGGCTACGAGGGCAACACCCTGCGCATCCCGCGTGTCCCCCTCAACCGCGGCGACCACTACAAACTGCTGGTGCTGCTGTCCGGCGGTGCCGTGGGCCGCCCGATCCGGCTGATCGGCGGTATCCGCGAGGGCGAGGTGCACACCAACCGCAGCGCCACGCCCGACGAGAAGCCGCCCCTGTTCAGCCGCGCCGCCCGCCTCATCACCCTCACCCTCACGGTCAGCGTCCTCGCCCTCGCGACCATCGTCGTGGCCCGCGACGACACCCCGCCCCCGATCGGCTGCGAGACCGGCCGTCTGAAGGTCACCGGATCGACCGCGTTCGCCCCCGTCGTCGAGGAGTTGGCGAAGGAGTACGAGAAGAAGTGCCCGGGATCCGGCATCACGGTCGACGCCCGCGGCAGCTCGGCCGGCGTCAACTCCCTCGCTCCGGGCGCCCATGACGTCATCGCCTTCTCCGACGGCCCCGCGATCGGCGCCGACACCGGCAGGCTGGTCGGGCAGCGTGTCGCCCTCTCCGTCTTCACCCTCGTCGTCAACGACGGCATCCGGCTGCCCGCCAAGGGGCTGTCCCTGGCCGACGTACGCCGTGTCTACCGCGGTGAGGTGACCCGCTGGAGACAGCTCGACGCCTCTCTCCCCGACACCCCGATCGTCCTGGTCAGCCGTAACGCCGACTCCGGCACCCGGCAGATCTTCCAGCGCCGGGTCCTCGGCAGCTGGGAGCGCGTGCCCAGCACCTCGCTGGACTGCGTCCACAAGGACGACACCTCGGCACCGGTCATGCGCTGCGAACTCGACTCCACGGACGCCGTGTTGGCGAAGGTCGCCCAGCTCCCCGGCGCCATCGGCTACACCGAACTCACCCTCGCCACCGGCCACCGGGGCCTGCGCACGGTCCCCCTCGACGGCGCGGCGCCTTCTGTCGAAGCGATCGAGTACGGCCGCAGCGAGTACCCCTACCGGGGCGTCGAGTACGCCTACACCTACGGCCGCGCCCCCTCCGGCTCCCTCGCCTCCGCCTTCCTCGCCTACCTCGACGAGGGCACCAGCGAGAACGTCATCCGCGCCCACGGCCACCTGCCCTGCTCGGCGACGGCGTCCTCGGGGCTGTGCGCACGGGACTGACGGGCACCCTTGTGCCGTGATTCCGCGTCCTCGACGATGAGAGGAGCGCGTCCGCATCGGCAGCCCCGGGAGGACACATGCGTCCCACCAGAAGAACGGTCCTGACCGCGACGGCGGCGAGTGCGGCCGCCCTGGGGACGGCGGGCCGCGCCGAGGCCACGGCCACGCCGGGCGGCGGCCGACCACCGGCCACAGCACAGCGCCCGAGCCGTGAACTCCGCGCGTTGTTGGGGGAGTTGGATCGGTCGAGGATCGAGGCGACGATCCGCAGGCTGGTCTCCTTCGGCACCCGCCACACCCTCTCCGCCCAGGACGACCCGAAGCGCGGCATCGGCGCGGCGCGCGACTGGCTGCTCGCCGAACTCCGGTCGTACGCCGCCGAGTCGGGCGGCCGGATGACGGTCGAGCTCCAGTCGTACGTCCAGGAACCGGCCTCCCGCATCCCCACCGCCACCCGCATCACCAACGTCGTGGCGACCCTGCGCGGCTCGGTGACACCCGAGCGGGTGTATGTCGTGTCGGGGCACTACGACTCCCGGGTCACCGACGTCATGAACGCCACGGCCGACGCACCGGGCGCCGACGACGACGCCTCCGGGGTGGCCGTGGCGCTGGAGCTGGCGCGGGTGATGGCGAGGCGGCGGCCGGCGGCGACGATCGTGTTCGCGGCGGTGGCGGGGGAGGAACAGGGACTGTACGGGTCGACGTACATGGCCCAGCAGTTCAAGGCGGCCGGCACCGATGTGCAGGGCATGTTCACCAACGACATCGTGGGCAGTTCGACCGCGGACGACGGTACGAAGGACCCTCCCCCAGCCTTCGGCCGGGGGGACCCCCATCTCGCTCCGCTCACGATCCGGCTCTTCGCGGAGGGCGTCCCCTCCTCCGAGACCCCCGAACAGGCCGCGACCCGCAAGTCGGTGGGCGGCGAGAACGACTCCGCGACCCGCCAACTCGCCCGCTTCGTCAGGGACGTGGCCGACAACGACGCCACCGGTATGCACGTCCGTGTCGTCTACCGCCGGGACCGCTACCTCCGGGGCGGCGACCACATCCCCTACCTGGAACGCGCCTACCCGGCCGCCCGTTTCACCGAGCCCGCCGAGGACTTCGCCCACCAGCACCAGGACGTCCGCGTCGAGAACGGCAAGCAGTACGGGGATCTGCCGGAGTTCTGCGACTTCGACTTCGTCACGAGGGTGGCGAAGGTGAACGCGGCCGCCCTGTGGACGCTGGCGCAGGCGCCGGGCACGCCGAAGGGCGCGAAGATCGTGACCTCGGCCCTGACCAACTCGACCACCCTGGTGTGGAGTCGGGGGAGCGAGCCGGATCTCGCCGGGTACGAGGTGGTGTGGCGGGAGACGACGGCGCCGGAGTGGACGCGGGTGATCCCGGCCGGGGACGTGACGACGTACGAGGTGGACCTGTCGAAGGACAACGTGTTCTTCGGGGTGCGGGCGGTCAACACCAAGGGGCTGCGGAGTCCGGTCGCCTTCCCGGCCCCGCAGACATAGCCGACGTGGCCGGCGGCAACACGGCAGGGGCGTCCCTCACCTCATCGCGGCTCCGGCGGCCGCTGCCTCGGCATGTTCGGTCGGCCGTTCGTCCCCGGAGGCACCGCGAAGCGGCCCTGGGGGCTCGTCGCCTCCTGGCGTACGGTCCCCGTGCCCGCCGACTGGATGCCCATCGGCGCCGAGCCGGTCCGGAACTCCACCATCCAGTCGGCCGTCTCCGTCCGCACCAGCTCCGTCACGTCCTCGGAGAAGCGGCGCAGCACGGTCAGGCACCGCTCGGCGGCCTCGCCGGCCGTGCCCTCCGTCGGCCCCAGCACCTCCCGCACACTCTCCGTCGCCCAGTCGAACTGCAACACCTGCAACCGCCGCTGTACCGCCTGGGCCGTCGCCACGTCCCTTATCCACCCGGACGTCACACCGAAGAACCGGTCCACGGCCACGCACGCCACCGCCAGCAGCAGCGCCAGATACCCCCACGCGGCGACCCCGCCGACCGCCCCGGTCAGATCCAGCAGCGGCAGCGCGGCCCCGGTCACCGCCCCCGCCGCCGCCCCGCCCCGCAGCACTCGCGCACCCCGCCGCTTCCACACCCGGTCCGCCAGATACCAGGCCGCCGTCTCCAGCGCCCCGCGCTCCACCCACCGATACAGTTCGTACAGCCGTTCGGCCGGCTCGCCCCAGTCCCCGAGCGGGAACGGCCGCCCGACCAGATCGCCCGGCCGCAGCCCGGCCGCCCCCTCGCCCCGACCGTCCTGAGGCGGACCCTCGGGCTGCATCTCCGGCTGACCCACCCGGCACTCCCTACTGATCACGGCCGTTCACGTTGCGTGACATCACTGCCGACGCGGAACCCTTCCTACCGCCCAATGGGTGGCGAAGGCGCGTCTTTCACCTCTTTTCCGCCCGTAAGAGGGTCTTGATCAGGTATGGGAGCCACGGCGATCTCACTCGAAAGAGTGGCGGGGCGATGGCCGCACGGACCACGTAGGCTCGTGCACAACGGAGGAAACTCCGGCGGATGAGACGACGAGACCAGGAGCTGATCGTGATTCCCGGTGGTGGCCAGCCCAATATGCAGCAGCTGCTCCAGCAGGCCCAGAAGATGCAGCAGGACCTGCAGCGGGCGCAGGAGGAACTGGCACAGACCGAGGTCGACGGGCAGGCGGGCGGCGGCCTGGTGAGGGCCACGGTCACCGGCTCCGGCGAACTGCGCGCGCTGAAGATCGACCCGAAGGCGGTGGACCCGGACGACACGGAGACCCTCGCCGACCTGATCGTCGCGGCCGTGCAGGCGGCCAACGAGAACGCGCAGACCCTCCAGCAGCAGAAGCTCGGCCCGCTGGCCCAGGGCCTCGGCGGCGGCAGCGGCATCCCCGGACTGCCCTTCTAGGACCCGGGCCGGCCTGTCCGGACCCGGGCCTGCCTTTCTAAGAGGGGCCGGGGCCAACTACCGTACGTACTGGAAGACTCCAGAAAGGGCAGTCCGTTGTACGAAGGCGTGGTGCAGGACCTGATCGACGAACTGGGGCGGCTGCCCGGCGTCGGTCCCAAGAGCGCCCAGCGGATCGCCTTCCACATCCTGCAGGCGGAGCCGACCGACGTACGGCGCCTCGCGCAGGCCCTGATGGAGGTCAAGGCGAAGGTCCGCTTCTGCGCGACCTGCGGCAACGTCGCACAGGAGGAGCTGTGCAACATCTGCCGCGACGCCCGCCGGGACCTGTCGGTGATCTGCGTGGTGGAGGAGCCGAAGGACGTGGTCGCCATCGAGCGGACCCGCGAGTTCCGCGGCCGCTACCACGTCCTCGGCGGCGCGATCAGCCCGATCGAGGGCGTCGGTCCCGACGACCTGCGTATACGAGAACTTCTCGCGCGGTTGGCCGACGGTGCGGTCACGGAGCTGATCCTGGCCACGGACCCGAACCTGGAGGGCGAGGCGACCGCCACCTACCTCGCCCGCATGATCAAACCCATGGGCCTCAAGGTCACCCGCCTGGCCAGCGGCCTCCCGGTGGGTGGCGACCTGGAATACGCGGACGAGGTCACCCTCGGCCGCGCCTTCGAGGGGAGACGACTTCTAGATGTCTGACGCCACGTTGCATGAAACGACGCAGGACCCGGACGACTTCGCGGTCCAGATCGCGGACCAGGTGGAGAGCTTCCTGGTCGCCGTCACGGAGGTGGCGAAGGGCGACGAGCCCGACTCGGCCGTCCCCTTCCTCCTCCTGGAGGTCTCCCAGCTGCTGCTGGCCGGCGGCCGTCTCGGCGCGCACGAGGACATCGTCCCCGACGAGCGCTACGAGCCCGACACGGGCCCGGACGCCGACGTGGACGAACTCCGGGAGAACCTGGCGAGGCTGCTGGACCCGGTCGACGTGTACTCGGAGGTCTTCGACCCCTACGAGCCCCGGAAGGCCCCCGTCCCGGCCCGTCTCTCCGACGACATCTCCGACATCATCACCGACCTCCGCCACGGCATGGCCCACTACCGCGCCGGCCGCGTCACGGAGGCCCTGTGGTGGTGGCAGTTCTCCTACTTCTCCAACTGGGGCCCCACGGCGTCCGCCGCGCTGCGCGCCCTCCAGTCCGTCCTCATCCACGTCCGCCTCAACCAGCCGCTGGAGGAGCTGGACGGCCTGGACACGGACCAGAGCATGGGCGACGAGACGCTGGAGTTCGAGGCGGGCAAGGTGATGGCGGAGGAGATCGCGGGGCCGCTGGGGATGCGGCCGGTCAAGTAGCCGTCTTCGGGAAGCGGCCCGCCTGTCCCAGCAGGGTGAACGGCTCCGTCCGGGACTGCGTGACACCGTCGCCGCCGGCGGCGGCCACCTGGTCCCGGCGGGCCACCGCTCCGGAGCCGCCGTGGACGAACACCGGTGTCGTGGAGTCGGACTCGCGGATCTCCTTGATCAGTTCGAGGCCGGCTTCGCATGTCCAGCGCCGATGTCACAGTCCCCAGAGTCCCTTCGCCACCGCCGTGACCCCACCTCCCAACGCCAGCCCCAACACCAGCAGTCGGGCTCGCTTCTCCGGTATCCGCTCCGCGAGCCCCCTGCCGATCACCGCCCCCACCGCCATCGCCGCCACCACCACCCCCCACCGCACCCCGCCCAGCCCCGGCACCCCGTTCGCCGCCACCGAGAACGCGTTCACCATCACCCCGTAGAACTGCGCGTTCGGCACGAACTCCCGTACCGTCCAACCCGCGTTGAGCGCGTACAGCGACACCGGTGGCCCGCCCACCCCCGCCGCCGAGTTCATGAAACCGCCCACCGCGCCGGCGGCGACCGCACCCTTCGTGCCCCGCAGCGCCGGCACCCGCGCACCCCGCAGCACCAGCAGTACGGCGATCGTGACCAGGCCGCCCATCACCAACAGCAGTGCGGGCTCGGGGAGTCGGCGGGTCAGCCAGGTGCCCGCCGGTACCGTGCAGGCCGCCGCCGCGCACAGGGGCACCATCGCGCGGGGGCGTACCCGTCGCCAGCCGCCGGCCAGGCCCACGACACTGATCGCCCCTGCCGCGCAGTTGGCCAGCACCACCCCCTCGGCCGGGCCCAGGAGCAGCACCAGCGCGGGTACCGAGACCAGCGCGAAGCCCATCCCGGTCAGCCACTGCACGGACGAGCCGAGCAGGACGATGGACGCGAGCAGTGCGTCGTCGGTGCAGTGCACTGAACCCCCGTTCCGGGAGGGTGCTCCCGGTCCTGTCAGTAACCGTGGGTGAGTCGGCCGATGCCATCCGTGAGTTGGGTGCGTCTTGGATCTCCGCTGTACCTCGGCTGCACGGGCCCTAACCAGTGAAAAGCGAGTCTGGAGTCACTTCCGGAACAGGAAGTGACCCTCCGCCAGATCCTCACCGCTCTGGAGATGCGATGACCCGTCGTTCCCTCAGCAAGCGCGCAGCCATCGTCACGGCCACCGCCCTCCTCACCGTCGGCACGGTCGGTACCGTCGCCGCCACCGCCGGGGCGCAGCCCGCCGCCCCCAAGCCCGGCAAGGCGCAGATCGCCGGGCTGTTCACCACCTGGAACAAGACGCTGCAGACCGGCGACCCGGAGAAGGTCGCGGACCTGTACGCGAAGGACGCGGTGCTGCTGCCCACCGTCTCCAACAAGATCAGAACCAACCACGCCGAGATAGTCGACTACTTCGAGCACTTCCTGCAGAACAAGCCGGTCGGGAAGAAGATCGACACGATCGTGAACGTGCTCGACAAGAACTCGGCCATCGACACCGGCATCTACCAGTTCACGCTCACCGACCCGAAGACCGGCGAGAAGAGCGTGGTCAAGGCCCGCTACACGTACGAGTACGAGAAGCGGGACGGGAAGTGGCTGATCGTCAACCACCACTCCTCGAAGATGCCCGAAGGGTGATCGAGACGCACAGACCGCCGCCGGGAGCGTCCCGCAGGGTCACCGTGCCTCCGTCGTCCGTCACGAGTTGTTTGACGACGGCGAGGCCCAGCCCTGACCCGGAGCGCCCGGTCAGGCCCTGACCGCGCCAGAAGCGGTCGAACGCGCGGGACTTCTCCGCATCCGACATGCCCGGGCCTTCGTCGAGCACGGAGAGGACGACCTCGTCGGCCCTCGCCTCGACCCGGACGGTGATCGTGCCGCCGTCCGGGGAGACCTCCAGCGCGTTCGAGAGCACGTTGTCCAGCACCTGGTCCAGATGACCGGGGCCGGCCAGCACAGACGGCCGGCCGTCGACATCACTCCCCCTGAGCGCGATGGTGACTCCGCGCTCGTCGGCGGCCGGTCTCCACACCGACAGCCTCTCCCGCACGATGTCCACGAGCGACAGCGGCTCCGCCGCCGTCACCTTCGCCTCCGCCCGCGCCAGCACCAGAAGTCCGTTGACCAGCCGGCTCATGCGGACGACTTCGGCGGTCGCCTGCTCGACGTCCTCGCGTACGAACTCGTCGTCCACGCCGTCCGCGATGTTGTCCAGGGAGAGCCTCAACGCCGTGAGGGGCGTACGGAGTTGATGCGAGGCATCGGCCACGAAGATGCGTTGCGAGGCGACCAGTGTGTCGAGGCGTTCCGCGCCCTGGTTGAGGGTGCGGGCGAGGGTCTGGGTCTCCGGCGGGCCCGTGACCGGTGAGCGTGCCGTCAGGTCGCCGTCGCTGAACTTGCTCGCCATGGCGTTGAGTTCACGCAGGGGTGCGGTGATCCGGCGTGCGGCGAACGCGCCGATGGCGGCGGCCGCGGCCAGTACCAGTGCGGCGAGCCCGGCCCGGAAGCCCCAGATCTGCCACAGCCGCCTGGTCATGTCCGAGGTCGAGTAGACGATCCGTACGGCGGCGTCCCCCTGTGCGGGGACGGTGACCGTCAGATGCCTGCCCCAGATGAAGTCGGAGCCCCAGTCGGTCGTCGGCTCGTTCTGCTGTACGGCCCGGGTCAGCGCCGCGCCCGCGGCCGGCGCCCGCAGTGTCGGGGCGCAGCCGACGCTCGGGGTCACCTCGACCCTGCCGGGGGTCCTCTCGCGGTACGCCTTCGCCACCTCGGTCAGGGCCTCGCACGAGATCCGGTCGCCGTTGCCCAGCAGCAGCGCCATCGTCTGGGCCTCGCGCAGCACGGACTGCTTGGTGTCGTCCCGCAGCTGCTTGGTGAGCGTGAACGCCACCGGCACCGTGAACAGGAGGATGGCGACCGCGACGAGCAGGATGTAGCTCCGGATGAGCTGCCGGTTCATGAGGCGCCGTTTCCGCCCACGTCGTTCACGATCTCCAGCCGGAACCCGACCCCTCGTACCGCCTCGATCGTGATCGCTCCGGCGAGCTTGCGCCGCAGCGCCGCCACGTGGACGTCCAGTGTCTTGGTCGGCCCGAACCAGTTCGCGTCCCAGACCGCCTCCATGATCTGCTCGCGCGTCATCAGCGCGCCCGGCTCCTCGGTGAGGAAGGCCAGCAGGTCGTACTCCTTGGGGGCGAGGGCCACCTCCTCGCCGTCGAGGCGGACGCGGGCCGCCTTGCGGTCGATGGTGAGGCGGGTGCCGTACTCGTCCGCGGTGCTTTCCGAGGACGAGGCCGTACGGGGCCGGACGCGCCGCATGACCGCTCTTATGCGGGCGATGACCTCCCGTACCCCGAACGGCTTGGAGACGTAGTCGTCCGCGCCGAGCTCCAGCCCGACCACCCGGTCCGTCTCGTCGCTGCGCGCGCTGATCACGATGATCGGCACGTCACCGCGCTCGCGCAGCGCCTTGCAGACGTCGAGGCCGTCGGTGTCGGGCAGCCCGAGATCGAGGAGTACGACGTCGTACGGACCCTCGTGGCTCAGCGCCGCCCCGCCCGTCGAGACCCACTCGACGTCGAAGCCGTAGCGGCCGAGGCCACGGCGCAGGGACTGGGCGACCGGCTCATCGTCTTCCACCAGCAGTACGCGCACACAGCGCACAGTAGTGCTTGAAACTTAATTCACAGTCGTCACTGTGACCCGGGGCACTTTCGGAGTGGTCGCGTCCCCGGCGGGCAGGGAGGTGGTGGAGCGTCCGGTCTCACCATGTGGTTCCACTCGGGTGGAATTCGGACGCTCGTTAAACTGAGCCGACATATACGGGACTGAGCGAGGAGCGCACGTGGGCCTTGTCGTGCAGAAGTACGGAGGCTCCTCCGTAGCCGATGCCGAGGGCATCAAGCGCGTCGCCAAGCGGATCGTGGAAGCCAAGAAGAACGGCAACCAGGTGGTTGTCGTGGTCTCCGCGATGGGCGACACGACGGACGAGCTGATCGATCTCGCCGAGCAGGTGTCTCCGATGCCTGCCGGGCGTGAGTTCGACATGCTGCTGACCGCCGGAGAGCGGATCTCCATGGCTCTGCTGGCCATGGCGATCAAAAACCTGGGCCACGAGGCCCAGTCGTTCACCGGCAGCCAGGCGGGCGTCATCACCGACTCCGTCCACAACA
This sequence comes from Streptomyces sp. NPDC001617, assembly GCF_053596855.1. Lineage (NCBI taxonomy): Bacteria > Bacillati > Actinomycetota > Actinomycetes > Kitasatosporales > Streptomycetaceae > Streptomyces > Streptomyces sp. NPDC001617. The sequence continues at coordinate 88,576 of NZ_JBSFHA010000014.1, read as the reverse complement.
AAGCCCGGATCATCGACGTGACGCCCGGCCGGATCCGGACCGCGCTGGACGAGGGCAACATCGCCATCGTCGCCGGCTTCCAGGGCGTCAGCCAGGACAAGAAGGACATCACCACGCTCGGTCGTGGTGGGTCCGACACCACCGCCGTCGCGCTGGCCGCCGCGCTGGACGCGGAGGTGTGCGAGATCTACACCGACGTGGACGGCGTGTTCACCGCCGATCCGCGGGTGGTGAAGAAGGCGAAGAAGATCGACTGGATCTCCTTCGAGGACATGCTGGAGCTGGCGTCGTCCGGTTCCAAGGTGCTGCTCCACCGGTGTGTGGAGTACGCCCGCCGCTACAACATCCCGATCCATGTCCGCTCCAGCTTCAGTGGGCTGCAGGGGACCTGGGTCAGCAGTGAGCCGATTGGGGACCAGAAGGTGGAGCAGGCCATCATCTCCGGTGTCGCGCACGACACCTCCGAGGCCAAGGTCACGGTCGTCGGCGTGCCGGACAAGCCGGGCGAGGCCGCCGTCATCTTCCGCGCGATCGCGGACGCCGAGATCAACATCGACATGGTCGTGCAGAACGTGTCGGCCGCCTCCACCGGGCTGACCGACATCTCCTTCACCCTTCCCAAGACCGAGGGCCGCAAGGCCATCGACGCCCTGGAACGTGCCAAGGTCGGCATCGGCTTCGACTCGCTGCGCTACGACGACCAGATCGGCAAGATCTCCCTGGTCGGCGCCGGCATGAAGACCAACCCCGGAGTCACCGCTTCCTTCTTCGAGGCGCTCTCCGACGCGGGTGTGAACATCGAGCTGATCTCGACCTCCGAGATCCGCATCTCGGTCGTCACCCGCGCCGACGACGTGCCGGACGCCGTGCGCGCCGTGCACAGCGCCTTCGGCCTGGACTCCGACAGCGACGAGGCCGTCGTCTACGGAGGCACCGGGCGATGACCGGACGACCGACGCTCGCGGTCGTGGGAGCGACCGGAGCCGTCGGCACGGTCATGCTCCAGATTCTGTCCCAGCACGCGGACATCTGGGGCGAGATCCGTCTGATCGCCTCGCCGCGCTCGGCCGGCCGCAAGCTGTCCGTGCGGGGTGAGGCGGTCGAGGTGGTGGCCCTGTCGGAGGAGGCCTTCGACGGGGTCGACGTCGCCATGTTCGACGTGCCCGACGAGGTGGCCGAGCACTGGGCGCCGGTCGCCGCGGCCAAGGGCGCGGTCGTGGTCGACAACTCCGGCGCCTTCCGGATGGACCCGGACGTGCCGCTGGTCGTCCCCGAGGTCAATCCGCACTGCGCCCGTCGCCGGCCGCGCGGGATCATCGCCAACCCCAACTGCACGACGCTGTCCATGATCGTGGCCCTGGGCGCGCTGCACGCCGAGTTCGGGCTGCGCGAGCTGGTCGTCTCCTCGTACCAGGCCGTGAGCGGGGCGGGGCGCGCCGGTGTCGAGACGTTGCGGCAGCAGCTGGCGCTGGTCGCGGGGACGGAACTGGGGACGCACCCCGGTGACGTACGGCGGGCCGTCGGCGACAACACCGGGCCGTTCCCGGAGCCGGTCGCGCTGAACGTCGTACCGTGGGCCGGGTCGCTGCGTGAGGACGGCTGGTCCTCGGAGGAGATGAAGGTGCGGGACGAGTCCCGCAAGATCCTCGGGCTGCCCGAACTGCCCGTCGCCGTCACCTGTGTGCGGGTGCCGGTCGTCACGACGCACTCGCTGACCGTCCATGCCCGCTTCGAGGGCGAGGTCACCGTGGACAAGGCGCGCGAGATTCTGGCCACCGCGCCCGGTGTCGTCCTCTTCGACAATCCGGAGGCCGGGGAGTTCCCCACGCCGGCCGATGTCGTGGGCACCGATCCGACCTGGGTGGGCCGGGTGCGGCGCGCGCTCGACGACCCGACCGCGCTCGAACTCTTCGTCTGCGGTGACAACCTCCGCAAGGGCGCGGCCCTCAACACCGCACAGATCGCGGAGTTGGTCGCCGCCGAACTCGCAGGCCAGTGACCCGGACCAGTTTGTAAGATCGGTCAACGAAATGTGAGCCGGTCGATGGTCCGGACCACTTGCTGTGGAAGCCCTTCGCGTCCGAAGATTTTCCTCCCCGTCCTCCGCAACCGCGTGCAGGGCGGGGAGCGTCTTTGCGAACGCCCTTCAGGGGGTTGCGGGGATGCGGTACGAGGTGTGGGGACATCTCGGTCATTCAGAATATAGGGGAAGAGCGGGTAGGTATGAGGGCGTTTGACGCACGGTCAGTTGCGCTGCCTGACACCAGACCGCCGGTTGCGGCACATGACGCAAAAGTGACGCTCGGCACGTACAACCCTGACGGGGGGGAACGTGTCCAACTGGCGTGGCAGAGGTTCTCGACTTCAGTGCGGCGACCCGCGGTACGGCCCTACGGCCCCGCCCGTCGCTCCGACCCCGCATGCCCGGCGCGTCCGGCGGCATGCCGGTGATCGCGCCCATGCCCGCAGCGCGGCCCGCCCGCATACCCAGTCAGCGCGACGGCGCCGAGTACGCCGAGGACACCGCGGCGGCCGGCACCACCGTCGACCATCTCACCGAGACCTACCGCGCGCACTACCGCTCGCTGCTGGGTCTCGCCGCCCTCCTGCTCGACGACACCGCCTCCTGCGAGGACGTCGTCCAGGAGGCCTTCATCCGGGTGCACTCGGCGCGCAAGCGCGTCCGTGACCCCGAGAAGACGCTCGCCTATCTGCGTCAGACGGTCGTCAATCTCTCCCGCTCCGCCCTGCGTCGTCGCATCCTCGGACTCAAGCTCCTGTCCAAGCCCATGCCCGACATGGCGAGCGCCGAGGAGGGCGCGTACGACCAGCTGGAGCGGGACTCCCTCATCAAGGCGATGAAGGGCCTGCAGCGCCGCCAGCGCGAGGTCCTGGTGCTGCGCTACTTCGCGGACATGACCGAGGCCCAGGTCGCCGAGACGCTCGGCATATCGCTGGGCTCGGTGAAGGCGTACGGTTCCCGGGGCATCGCCGCCCTCCGGATCGCGATGGAGGCGCCCGCATGAACCGGGACGCCCAGGGACCCGACTCCCACGACCGCCACGAGCCGTTCGCCTGGCACGAGCCGACCGGACCGCACGGGCAAGACCACACGCAATCGCACGCTGGGAACGGAACTGTGAACCACGGCCTCGACGACCAGAACCCCGGCGGGTTCGACTCGGACGAGCAAGCCCTGCGCAGGATGCTGCACCAGGCGGTGCAGACGGTCGAGCCGCGTGACGGCACGCTGGACCACCTGCGGCGGGCCGTGCCCGCCCGACGCGCCCGCAAGCGGCAGGCGATGGTCGGCATGGCGGCCGCCGCGCTCTTCATCGGCACCGCCGTCCCGGCCCTCGTGCACGTCTCCAACTCCACCGGCTCCGATGTCAACCCGTCGATGGCCGGCCAGGCCTCCCAGGCCCAGGGCGGGGCGAGCCAGGGAAAAAACGCGGACGGCAGTGAGTCCACTGCCGGCGGCTCCTCAGGACAGTCCCAGGCCACGGACAAGGCCGGCACCAAGGGCGACGGCAAGGGCAAGAACGGCGGCGCCGCGACGGCCGGCGGCACCGGCACCGACCCCGCGTCGACCCTTGCGGCGGCTCCCGTCTGCACGGCGGCGCAACTCGGCCAGCCGACCGGCACCGTGGGCTCCCCGGACTCCCTCGGCGCGGTGTACGGCACCTTCCGCGTCGTCAACATCTCCACCGCCTCCTGTACGGTCGGCGGCCCCGGCTCCGTGTCCTTCCAGGCCACGGGCGCGGCGGACGCCACCAAGATCAGAACGGCACGTCATGTGGCCGGGGACGCGGCGGCCTCGCTGCCCGACCCGTCCACCGAGGTCGCCTCGCTGGTACTGGCGCCGGGTGCGGCCTACGAGGTCAAGTTCGCCTGGGTGCCCTCGGAGACCTGCCCCACCACCGGTGGCACCACCGGCGGCACGACGGACGGCGGCTCCACCGCCTCGCCGACGCCCACGCAGGACGCGAGCACCTCGGGGACCACGTCCAGCGGCACGGACAGCGGCGTGACGACCCAGATGCTGACCGAGGACGGCGGCACGGCGGACGGCAGTGTGATCGTGTCCCACACGACCGAGGCGGGGTCGCCGACGGTTTCGGCGACGGTGTCCAACGCGTGTGTGGGGGTTGTCTACTACACCGGGGTGCTGGCGGGTTCGTGAGCCGAAGGAGGAGAGCGACCGGCGTCAGACGCCGACCTTCTCCTCCTGCTGCACCAGCCCCATCTCCGCGTCCCGCGCGAACTCGGCCTCCCGGCGCAGCAGGCGGAACCACATGAAGACCACGAAGCCGGCGAAGACGAACCACTCGCCGGTGTAGCCGAGGTTCTGGAACGCCTTCAGGTCCAGGCCCGAGTCCGCCGGTGCCGTCGCCGGTACGGCGGTCATACCGGCGTCGGCCTCGTTCAGCGTGACCCACGCGTCGTACACGTGGTACGGCACGAGGTTCACCAGCGACGCCGAGCTGATCGCCGCCGTCTGCCCGGACGGGAGCCCGCCCTGGGCGCTCACCCCGTTGTCGCCCGGTGTCTCGGAGGCCTGCAGCGCACCGGTCACGGTGACCTCGCCGGTCGGCGCGGCGGGCGCCTTGGAGGCATCCGCCGATCCCGGCAGCCAGCCCCGCACCACGGGCAGCGCCCTGCCGCCGTCGGTGCGCAGCAGCGTCAGGACGTAGAACCCCTTCTTGCCGTCGAGCGTGCGGTCCGGGACGAGCAGCTGCTTGCCGTACCGGCCGGTCGCGGTGACCTGCTTGCCGGACGTCGCCTTGTTCACCGGCAGCAGCTCCCGCAGCGGCCTGGCCGCCTCGTGCTTGCTCTCGGCGACCTGCTCGGTCGCGTTCCGATGGTCCTGTACCCGGTCCTCGAAGCGGCTCAGCTGCCATGACCCCATGAAGATGCAGAAGGGGATGGCGAGCAGCACGAAGACGTTGATCCCCCACCAACGGGGCGTCAGCAGAAACCGGTACACGCTTCCACGGTACGGGGCCGCCGCGCCGGGCTCGGCCGCGGGGTTCAGTACCGCTCGGAGAGATGGTCCCGGCCGGCCGGGGGCTCGTACGGCTCCGGCCAGAAGTCTGTGATGGTGGATATACGGCCGTCCTCGTCCGCGGTGAAGAAGGAGATGGCGTACATCTCCTCCCACCCGACCGTGACGTGTGCCCAGGTGACCACCTGGTCCGGCTCGGCGATCGTCCGCTCGACTCGCAGGTGCCAGTCGCCGGGATATTCCCGGTTGAACCGGACGTACCGCACCCGCCCGCTGATCCGCTCGCGGGTCTGCGGGAGCGTGTAGACGACGTCCTCGGCGAGAGTGCTCGCGAACGTGTCCCAGTCCCGGGCCTCGGCGGCGGCCCAGAACGTCTCGACTGTCTTGCGCAGATCGGTCATGTCGAGAAGTCTGCACCCCGCCACTGACAGTCAGTCTGCCGGCGCGGGCGGGGTGGACATGAGCCGCCTTCCTGACCTGCTTGGACGTGCGTTCGGTAAGTGAGCGGTAGAAGTTGTCCACAGCCTGAGGAGCTCACCGGCGAATTGTCGGCGGGACCAGGCACCATGGCTGCATGACTGAGAGCAACGCCTCCGCCGCGCCGGAGCGGAACGAAGAGATGCCGGACTGGGAGAAGCGCTTCCGGGCGCCCCGGGTGTCGCTGCCCGACTGGGCCGAGGACGCCCCCGACCGCTCCCTGTTCGTGTCGAACGCGACGGGGACGTACGAGCTGTATGCCTGGGACCGATCGTCCGGCGAGCAGCGCCAGGTGACGGACCGGCCGAACGGTACGACGGACGGCGTGCTCTCCCCGGACGGCGCGTGGATCTGGTGGTTCGACGACAAGGACGGCGACGAGTTCGGCGTCTGGCGCAGACAGCCCTTCGGGGGAGGGGCGGACGACCTCGCCGTCCCGGGCCTGGACCCCTCCTACCCGGCGGGCCTGGCCATCGGCCGCGACGGCGGTACGGCGGTCGTCGGCCGCTCGACCGACGAGGACGGCACGACGATCCACCTCGCCCGTATCGGCGAGGACCCCCTGGAGATCTACCGTCACCGCGAGTCGGCCGGCGTCGGCGACCTCGCGCACGACGGTTCGCTGATCGCCATCGAGCACACCGAGCACGGCGACGCGATGCACTCCGCGCTGCGCGTCCTGCGCCCCGACGGCACGGCGGTCGCCGAACTCGACGACACCAAGGGCGGCACGGAGGAGCTGGGCCTGGAGGTGCTGGGCTTCGCACCGGTCGACGGCGACACCCGGCTGCTCGTCGGCCACCAGCGCCGGGGGCGTTGGGAGCCGCTGGTGTGGGACGTGGCGACCGGCGAGGAGACCGACCTCGCCCTCGACCTGCCCGGAGACGTCAGTGCCGAGTGGTACCCGGACGGCACGGGCCTGCTGGTCGTGCACAGCTTCGAGGCCCGCAGCGAGCTCTTCCGCTACGACCTCGCGAGCAGCGCCCTGGTCCGGGTCCCCACCCCGCCCGGCTCGGTCTCCGGCGCGACGGTCCGCCCCGACGGCAGCGTCGAGTACCTGTGGTCGTCGGCCGCCGAGCCGTCCGCGGTGCGCTCCACCACGGGCGAGGTGGTCCTGGACCCGCCCGGTATGAAGTCCCCGGGCTCGGTGCCGGTGCAGGACGTGTGGGTGGAGGGCCCGGGCGGCCGTATCCACGCGCTGGTCCAGAAGCCGGCGGGAGCGACCGGCCCCCTGCCGACGGTCTTCGACATCCACGGCGGCCCGACCTGGCACGACAGCGACGCCTTCGCGGCGGGCCCGGCGGCCTGGGTCGACCACGGATACGCGGTGGTCCGCGTCAACTACCGCGGCTCGACGGGCTACGGCCGTGCCTGGACGGACGCCCTGAAGCACCGGGTCGGCCTGATCGAGCTGGAGGACATCGCGGCGGTCCGCGAATGGGCGGTCACCTCGGGCCTCGCCGACCCCGACCGCCTGATCCTGACCGGCGGTTCGTGGGGCGGCTACCTCACCCTCCTCGGCCTGGGCACCCAGCCGGACGCGTGGACGCTGGGCATCGCGGCGGTTCCGGTCGCCGACTACGTCACGGCGTACCACGACGAGATGGAAGCGCTGAAGGCCATGGACCGCACGCTGCTGGGCGGCACCCCCGAGGAGGTCCCCGACCGCTTCGAGGCGTCCTCGCCCCTGACCTACGTCGACAAGGTCAAGGCCCCGGTCTACATCTCGGCCGGCGTCAACGACCCACGCTGCCCGATCCGCCAGATCGAGAACTACGTGGAGCGGCTGCAGGGCAGACGCGCCGTCCACGAGGTGTACCGCTACGACGCCGGACACGGTTCGCTGGTGGTGGACGAGCGGATCAAGCAGGTGCGGCTGGAACTGGAGTTCGCGGAGAGGCATCTGGGCTGACGGTCGGCTCTCGGCGCCGGTCGGGTGTATCCAGCCCGTTGGGGGGTGCCCCCTCCGGGGGAGGACTAGGCCCGTTCAGGGCCGACGCGGGGTCTGGGGGCGGCAGCCCCCAGCAACGCCTGCTGCGACTGCGACGGCCGGCGCCCCATCAACTCGGCCAACCCCGTCCTCGTGGCGGCCAGCACCACCCGGTCCGACCCCTTCAACGCATAGGAGTCATCCAGGTCCCACACCAACCCCGACTGCCGCCCGTCCTCGTAGGCCTCCTCCGTCGCCGTCTCCTGACGATCCCCCGGCGGCGACGTCGACCGATCGAGCGCCAACACCCGCCACGCTCCCGCCCGAAACGCCTGAGCGAGCGTCTTCCCCTCCAGCTGCGGATGCCCGCCCACATCCACCGCAGCGAACAGCAGCACCCGCCGCTCGACCGGAATCGCCCCCAGAATCTGCCGCCCCATCATCGCCCCGGCAAACGCGGGGGCCGCCAGATGAGACACACTCCGAGACCGGGTGGACGCCCGCGGATGCGCCGCCCGCAGGGTGCGGTACACGGCGGTCGCGAAGTCGTCGTCGTACAGCCGCAGCACCACCCGTAGATCCGGCCGTACGGAACGGGCGTACAGCGCGGCCTCCAGATTCGTCGTGTCCGCGCTGGTCACCGCGAGCAGCGCATGCGCACGGTGGATCTTGGCGGCCTCCAGGACGCCCTCCTCGGTGACGTCCCCGAGGACGACCGGCACCCGCAGCCGCCGAGCCGTGGCGAGCCCTCGCGCGTCGGGGTCGGACTCCACGCACACCACCGGAATGTTCAGTTCCCGCAGCCGGGTCAGCACCCGTGTGCCGATCTTGCCGAGCCCGAGGAGGACCACATGCCCGCCCAGCCCCCTAGGCGGCTTCCGCAGCGCGGACGCGGTGCGGAAGGTGCCGAGCGCCTCGAGCACCGCGGCCAGCAGCACCGGAAGCAGCAGCAACCCGACCAGTCCGGAGAGGAGTTGGAGGATCTGACGGCCGAGGGACTGCCCGATGGCGGGATCGTCGATGGCGAACATGTCGAGCAGCGTCAGATAGAAGGCCTTCAGCGGATGCATGTCCGTCACCAGCCACAACGCCACCGCGAGCGCGACCACGCACGCCACCATGCCCGCCAGCGACCACCGCAGCCGCCGCGAGAACAGCGAGGCGAACGGTACGGCGCCGCGCGCGGGCGGCAGCGCGGGGCCGGCGTAGGAGACCTGTTCCAGGACGACGGTCCCGCGCCCGGTCGCGCCGCGTACCGTCTCCGCGTCGGGCAGCAGCAACGGCCCCTGTTCCTCGCCGAGTTGGGAACTGTCGGCGCCGGGCGGTTCGTTGCTGGAGAGCACCGCCAGCGTGGCCAGCCCCGGCCGGGCGACCTGTCCGGGACGCGGTGTGCGCTCCACCGCGCGCAGCAGCAGCCCGTCGGTCTGGACGACCTTGCTGGTGCCGGCGACGGCGGTGGCGGCCAGTGCCGGTGCGGCCGTGTCGGCGTCGGACAGGACGGTCGTGGAGGCGTCGAAGCCCGCGCCGTCGCCGCCGCCCGCGGCCAACGTGGCGGCCTGGTCGAGGAGTTCCTCGATGTGCTGCCCCAGCCGGCGGTTGTAGAGGCGGAGGACGAGGCGCAGTCGGGGGTTGAGGCGGCGGGCGGTGAGGGCGGCGCGGATGTTGGTCTCGTCGTCGTCATAGACGAGGGCGAGGGCGGCGGCCCGTTCCACGCCGGCGTCGGCGAGCACGGCCTCGGTCGCCTCGACGGCCTCGACGATCTGCTGGGTGCCGACGGGTTCGGCGCCGTTCCCGCCGGCCCGGCCCACCGCCGCGGTCACGCGGTCGAGCAGTGCCGTCGTGGTCGCGCGGGCCCGGCCCACGACCGGCAGGCGGACACTGCGCTCGGAAGGTGGTACGACGAGGGTGACCTGTTCGCCGTAGACACCGCGCAGTTCGGCGGCCAGACGGTGCGCCAGCCCGTCGTCTCCGCACACGACCATGTGCGCATACCCCGCCGCACCATCCGGCTGACCTTGATTCGGAACACTCGCCACGAGGGGAAAGACTGCCTCACCGGGACGGGTGGTTCCAGCGACGAACTCGTAAGGTCGCTGAACGTCCACCGACTCCCCGCCGTACTGAGGGGGAGGAAGACGAGCGCCCTTCCGCAGCGCACCACCGGAGGTACCGAGCCTGTGGCCATCACCAAGCCGGCCCCCACGGGGGCGGACAGCCATGAGCCGGTGCGGGGTGCGCCGGAGCCGAAGCCGGACGAGACCCCCCGGGCCGGTCACCGGACCGAGGATTCACCCAGGGCCGGTCAGGACGCCAAGAGCCCACCGGAAGTCAAGAACGCACCGGAAGTCAAGAACGCACCGGAAGTCAAGAACGCACCGGAAGTCAAGAACGCACCGGAAGCGAAGAACGGACCGGAAACCAAGGACTCGCGGTCCTCTCTCGTCCTGACCATGCTTCTGCTTCTCCTCGTGCTGCTCCAGGGCCCCATCCGCGGCGCCCTCTCCGCGCCTGTGATGCAGAGCTGGATGACGGTCTTCGTCGCCGTGCTCGTGCAGGCGTTGCCCTTCCTGGTGCTCGGTGTGCTGCTCTCGGCGGCGATCGCGGTGTTCGTGCCGCCGTCGTTCTTCGCACGCGCCCTGCCGAAGAGGCCGGCCCTCGCCGTTCCGGTGGCGGGCATGGCGGGCGCGGTGCTGCCCGGCTGCGAGTGCGCGTCGGTCCCCGTGGCCGGAGCGCTCGTGCGCCGGGGCGTGACCCCCGCCGCCGCGCTGGCCTTCCTCCTCTCCGCCCCCGCGATCAACCCGATCGTGCTGACCGCCACCGCCGTCGCCTTCCCCCGCAACCCCGAAATGGTCCTGGCCCGCTTCGTCGCCAGCCTGCTCGTGGCCTGTGTGATGGGCTGGCTGTGGCAACGTGTCGGCCGTACCGACTGGTTGAGGCCGCCGGAGCGCCCGCACTACGAGGGGCAGAGCAAGGGCGCCGCCTTCTGGGGCTCGGTCCGGCACGACGTGATGCACGCGGGCGGCTTCCTGGTCATCGGCGCGATGGCCGCGGCGACGCTGAAGGCGGTGGCCCCGGCGAGCTGGCTGCGTACGGCGGCGGACAACCCGGTCGTCGCCATCCTCGCGCTCGCGATCCTCGCCGTACTGCTGTCGATCTGCTCGGAGGCGGACGCGTTCGTGGCGGCGTCGCTGACGCAGTTCTCGCTCACCGCGAAGCTGGCGTTCCTGGTCGTCGGCCCGATGATCGACCTCAAGCTCTTCGCGATGCAGGCCGGCACCTTCGGCCGCGGCTTCGCGCTGCGCTTCGCCCCCGCCACCTTCTGCCTCGCGATCGCGGGCGCGGTCCTGACCGGGGCGGTGCTCCTGTGAACCGGCAGGCCCAGGCGGCGATCCTGTTCCTGACCGGCGCGGCCCTGCTGCACGCCGGTTTCACCAACCTCTACCTGCGCTACGTCAAGGCGGGACTGCAACCGCTGTTGCTGGCCTCGGGCGCGGTACTGATCGCGACGGCGCTGGCGACGGTCTGGTACGAGTGGCGGAACCGGAGGAAGGACGACACCCACGGCGATGCCCGTGCCCAAGACCATGCCCATGCCCATGCCCATGCCCAAGAGCATGAACACGGGGACGACCACGGCCATGTCCACCACGAAACCCGCATCTCCTGGCTCCTGGTCCTGCCCCTTCTCGCCCTGATCCTCGTCGCCCCGCCCGCCCTCGGCTCCTACAGCGCGATGCGCACCGGTACGGCCCTGCAACAGCCGTACGGCTACAACAAGTTGCCCGCCACCGGTCCTCTCGACCTCAATGTGGTCGACTACGCGACCCGGGCCGTCTACGACCACGGCCGCTTCATAGAGGGCCGCCCGATCAAGATCACCGGTTTCGTCGCCCTCGACCACGCCGGCGCTCCCTACCTGGTCCGCATGGCCCTCAACTGCTGTGCGGCGGACGCCCAGCCGGTCAAGATCGCGCTCACCGGCAAGATCCCGCCCGTCCTCCAGCCCGACAAGTGGCTCGAGGTCACCGGGACCTACACCGCCAGGCAGACCAAGGACCCGGTCAACAACGGCCCCATCCCGTACTTCCAGGTGACGTCCGCGTCCCCGGTGCCGACGCCGAAGGACCCGTACGACGAGAGCTGGAACAACTGACGCGCCTGTGTACAGAGCTGTCCACGCCAAGAAACAGCAGGTCACGGAAGTCGGCCCTGTGACATCATGACGCCCCATGACGACCGGCCACACCCCGTTGACCATGCAGGACGCCATCCTCACGCTCCAGAACTACTGGAGCGCCAACGGTTGCCTGATCACGCAGCCGTTGAACACGGAGGTCGGCGCGGGTACGGCCAACCCGTCCACGGCGCTCCGGGTGATCGGCCCGGAGCCGTGGAGCGTGGCGTACGTCGAGCCCAGCGTGCGGCCCGACGACTCCCGCTATGGCGAGAACCCGAACCGCCTGCAGACGCACACCCAGTTCCAGGTGATCCTCAAGCCGGACCCGGGCAATCCGCAGGAGCTGTATCTCGGCAGCCTCCGGGCCCTCGGCGTCGACCTCACCGCGCATGACATCCGGTTCGTCGAGGACAACTGGGCCTCGCCCGCGCTCGGCGCCTGGGGGCTGGGCTGGGAGGTCTGGCTGGACGGCATGGAGATCACCCAGTTCACCTACTTCCAGCAGGTCGGCGGGGTCTCCCTGAACCCGGTGTCGGTCGAGATCACCTACGGCCTCGAACGCATCCTGATGAACCTCCAGGGCGTCTCCCACTTCAAGGACATCGTCTACGCGCCCGGCATCACCTACGGCGAGGTGTTCGGCCAGAACGAGTACGAGATGAGCCGCTACTACCTCGACGACGCCGACGTGGAGACGAACCACAAGCTCTTCGAGGCCTACGCGTCCGAGGCGCGGCGCCTGCTGGACCTGGAGCTGCCGGTCCCGGCGTACCTGTACGTCCTCAAGTGCAGCCACACCTTCAACGTCCTGGACGCGCGCGGAGCGATCAGCACCACCGAGCGCGCCAAGTCGTTCTCGCTGATGCGCGGCCTGACCCATGAGTCGGCCAAGCTGTGGGCCGCGCGCCGCACGGCCCTCGGCCACCCCCTCGGGGTGACCCCGGACCCCGCCCCGGCGGTGCGCGCCGCCCTGCCGGCCATGTCCCGCCCCGAGACGCTGCTGTTCGAGATCGGCCTGGAGGAGCTGCCGTACGCGGATGTCGTCGCCACCACCGACGCGGTACGGGAGTCGATCACCACCAGGCTGGCCGCCACCCGTCTCAAGCACGGCACGATCACCGTCATGGCCACCCCGCGCCGGGTCGTCGTCACGGTGGAGGCGGTGCAGCCGCGCGAGGCGGACACCGAGAAGACCGTACGGGGGCCGAAGGCGGCCGCCGCCTACAAGGAAGGCGCTCCCACGCAGGCCCTGCTGGGCTTCGCCCGCAGCCAGGGCGTCGAGCCCGAGGCCGTCAGGACGGTCACCGTCAAGGGCACCGACTACGTGGCGGTCACCCGCGAGGAGCCGGGCCGCCCGGCGCCCGAGGTGCTCAGCGACCTGCTCTCCGAGGTGGTCTCCGGCCTGCGCGCCTCCCGGAACATGCGCTGGAGCGACCCGAACCTCTCCTTCTCCCGCCCGGTCCGCTGGCTGCTCGCGCTGCTGGGCCGCACCCCGCTCCCCGTGACGGTCTCCGCGCTCGCCTCCGGTACCACCACCCGCGTCCACCGCACCGCCGCCGACCCGGTCGTCCATGTGACGACCGCGGAGGGCTACTCCCACTTCCTGCGGATGCACGGCATCGTGCTGGAGCGGGAGGTGCGGTACGACGCGGTGGTGCGCGGCGCCGAGCGGCTGGCGGTGGAGGTCGGCGGGCGTATCGACGCGGAGGCCCAGGCCGGCCTGATCGACGAGATCACCGACATCCTGGAGTTCCCGCACCCGGTGCTGGGCTCCTTCGAGGAGCGCTACCTCGAACTGCCGACGAGCGTGCTCACCACCGTCATGCGCAAGCACCAGCGCTATCTGCCGGTGCTGCAGGGCGACCAGCTCATGCCGCACTTCATCACCTTCGCCAACGGCGCCTGTGACGACGACGTCGTCCGGGCGGGCAACGAGGCGGTGCTGCGGGCGCGTTACGAGGACGCGGCCTTCTTCTGGCGGGCCGATCTGAAGGTGGCGCCGGCCGAGTTCCGGGGCCGGCTGGACCAGCTGACCTTCGAGGACCGGCTGGGCACGGTGGCCGACCGCGCCGGACGGATCGCCGCGCTCGCCCTCGAACTCGCCACCACCGCGGGGCTGGTGGAGGACACGCTGGCCACTGTCCGCCGGGCCGGTGAGCTGGCGAAGTTCGATCTGGCCTCGCAGATGGTGGTCGAGTTCTCCGGGCTCGCGGGGGTGATGGCGGAGGAGTACGCCCGTCGCGCCGGTGAGCCGGAGGCGGTGGCACGGGCGCTGGCCGAGATGGAGATGCCGCGGGCGGCGGGCGGCGCGCTGCCGGCCTCCGACGCGGGCGCGGTCCTCTCGCTCGCCGACCGGTTCGACCTGGTCACGGGCATGTTCGTGATCGGTGCGGTGCCGACGGGAAGCTCCGACCCGTACGGGGTGCGCAGGGCCGCCATCGGGCTGGTCAACGTCCTGCGCGCGGTGCCCGCGACGGCCGGCCTCGCGGTGACCGACGGTCTCCGTGCGGCGGCGGCCCGGTACGCGGCCCAGGGCATCGAGATCCCGGCCGAACGCCTCACCGAGGCCGCCGAGTTGATCGCCCGCCGCTATGAGCAGCAGCTGGTGGACGCGGGCCACGAGCACCGGCTGGTGCAGGCCGTACGGGTGTGGGCGGACCGCCCGGCGCAGGGCGACCGCGTACTGGCGGCGCTCGAACGGCACGTGGACACCGAGGAGTTCACGGCACTGGTGGCGGCGCTTCAACGGGTGGTGCGGATCCTTCCGGAGGACCAGCCGAAGGACGCGGACCGCACCCTCCTCACCGCCCCCGCGGAACTGGCCCTCGCCGAGGCGACCGAGTCCGTCCGCCAGGCCCTCCAGGGCCGCGAGGACGACCTCACGGCGCTGGTGGAGGCCTCGGCTCCGCTGGTCGCGACGATCGACGCCTTCTTCGAGGGGGTGCTGGTCATGGACCCGGACCTGGAGATCCGGGCGGCCCGGCTGTCCCTGCTGTCGGAGGTGGCCCACCTGGTGAACGACACGCTCCAGTGGAGTGCCTTGTAGATCAGAGCTCTTTCGTCGGCCAGTCCAGCAACCGCGCCCCGATCACCGCCGTCTGCAACATGTAGCGGTGAGCGGGGTCGGTCGGATCTGCCCCGGTGAGTTTCTGGATCCGCTCCAGCCGATACGTCAACGCCCGCACGCTCAAGGACAGTCGCCGAGCCGCCTCGGCCGCCACACACCCGCAGTCGAAGTAGGCGGCAAGCGTGACCAGCAGCGGCTCGGCGCCGCCCCGAGCCGTCGTCAGCGGGCCCAGCGCGTCCTCCACGAGGTCGGCCATCGCCTGCCGGTCCCGGGTCAGCACCGGATACACCAGCATGTCGGCGGCCCGCAGCACCGGCCCCTCCAACGCCAACCGACCCGCCAGATCAAGGGTGTTGAGCGCCTCCTCGTAGGACTGCACGACCCCACCGGCACCGTGGTGCGGCCGCCCGATGGCGACCCGCCCGCCGTCCGTGGCCGCGTACGCCTGCTTGGCGAAGTAGGCGAGGACCTCGTCCTGGTCGCCCGGCGCGATGCACAGCAGCCGGCCGTCCTTGGTGGTCACCAGGATGTTGCGTTCGCCGAAGCGGGAGTTGAGGGACCGCTCGACGCGGCGCAGGACCGGCGCGCCCTCGTCGTACGGTGTGGAGCCGACCGCGACCGCGACGGCGTGGGCGTGGGAGAGGCGCAGGCCGAAGCGTTCGGCGCGTTCGGCGAGATGGCCGAGGTCGCTGCGGCCGTAGAGGAGGTCGTCGATGAACTCCCGGCGCGCGGCTTCCTCCTGGCGTACGGCGAGCAGTTGGGCGTGTTCGTAGCCCTCGGCGAACGCGTCCACGACCTGCTGCACGGCCGCGAGGGTGCTGTCGGCCGAGCCGGGGGTGGTGGGCCAGGCGGCGCGGGTCGCGGCGAGATGGGCGCTGACCAGCGCGCGCAGGCCGTGACCGGCCTCGGCGGCCCTCTCGCCCAGCGTGCGCCGGGTCTCCAGCTCGTCGCGGGTCA
Source organism: Streptomyces sp. NPDC001617 (assembly GCF_053596855.1). Classification (NCBI taxonomy): domain Bacteria; kingdom Bacillati; phylum Actinomycetota; class Actinomycetes; order Kitasatosporales; family Streptomycetaceae; genus Streptomyces; species Streptomyces sp. NPDC001617. The sequence continues at coordinate 72,963 of NZ_JBSFHA010000014.1, read as the reverse complement.
GGCGGCGCCCGGTGGCCGAGACGTCCGCCAGCAGCTGGGCATACCCGTCCAGATACTGGTCGGGTATCTCATGCTCCGCCACCTCGGCCCCCGTTTTCTTGACGCGCCGGTGACGGTTTCTTAGCGCTGCCCGGCATCGAAACCCTAATGAACACTGCCGGAAACCGGCAATGCGCGGGCGCACGAACGGCGCGCACCATGAGCCCCAGGGGAGCACGACGGAAGGTCCCGATGCCGGACACCGGCATCGGGACCCGGGAACGGGGGCTGGGAATCATGGGGGCGTTTCTCGCGGCCGCCGCGGGGTTTCCCACCATCCTGTTCACCTCGGCGCTCGTCGTGGTCGTCGTCTTCTGGCTGCTGACGGCCGTCGGCGCGGCCGACCACCACGGCTTCCACGGCCACCAGCACTTCGACGCGTGGGGGATGGGCGGCGTCCCGGTGACGGTCGCCTTCTCACTGCTCACGGCCGTGGGATGGTTCGTCAGCCTGAGCGCGAGCGTGCTGCTGGATCCGCTGGCGCCGACGGGACTCGTACGCGTCCCGCTGAAGGCGGCGATCCTGGCCGGCGCGGTGCTGGTGGCCTGGCGCGCGACCCGGATTCTGGTACGGCCGCTGCGCCATCTCTTCCCCGAGGTGACCGGGCCCTCCCGCCAGGACTTCGTCGGCCTGACCTGCACCATCCGCACGGGACGGGTCGACGGCCGCTTCGGCCAGGCCGAGGTCAGGCCGGCCGACGGCTCCAGCGCGCTGGTCCAGGTGCGGCAGACGGGCGATGACGCCCTGCGCAGCGGCAGCACGGGACTGCTCTACGCCTACGACGAAGCAGGCGAGTTCTTCTGGGTCGCGCCCTATGACAGCGCGCTGGACCCGCACCCCAACTCCGGGTGATCGCACCGGACTCACGTCCGCAAGGCCCCACCTTTCTCTTCCTTCGAGGACTCACGAGGACTCATGTCATGAACGCCATCACCGTGGGCATCGGCGTGCTCGTCGCCGTCGTGCTGCTCATCGCGCTCACCCTGCTGCTGGTCGTCGGCCGGCTGTTCCGCAAGGTGGAGCAGGGCCGGGCGCTGATCATCTCCAAGACGAAGAGGGTCGACGTCACCTTCACCGGGGCGGTCGTCCTGCCGGTGCTGCACAAGGCCGAGTACATGGACATCTCGGTGAAGACGATCGAGATCCGCCGCACCGGTCGCGAGGGCCTGATCTGCCGGGACAACATCCGTGCCGACATCCACATCAGCTTCTTCGTACGGGTCAACAAGACCGTCGAGGACGTCATCAAGGTCGCCCAGGCGATCGGTACGGCGACGGCGAGCGACCCGGCGGCGATCCAGGACTTCTTCGCGGCCAAGTTCTCCGAGGCCCTCAAGACCGTCGGCAAGCAACTGGACTTCGTCGACCTCTACACCAAACGCGAGGAATTCCGGGACCGGATCATCCAGGTCATCGGCACCGACCTCAACGGCTACCACCTCGACGACGCGGCCATCGACTTCCTCGAACAGACCCCGATGACCCAGCTGGACGCGGCGAACATCCTCGACGCCCAGGGCATCCGGAAGATCACCGAGCTGACGACGGTCGAGCACGTCCGCACGAACGAGTTCCAGCGCACCGAGCAGAAGGAGATCACCCGGCAGAACGTCGAGGCCCGGGAGACCATTCTGGAGCTGGAGCGCCGGCAGGCCGAGGCCGAGATCAGGCAGCGGCGCGAGGTGGAGACGCTGCGCGCCAAGGAGGAGGCCGTCACCGCGCGTGTGCAGGAGGAGGAACGGCTGGGCGCACAGACCGCGTTCCTCCGCACCGAGGAGCAACTCGGCGTGCAGCGTGAGAACCAGGCACGCGAGATCGCCGTCGCGCAGAAGAACCGCGAGCGGGTCATCGCCGTGGAGAACGAGCGCATCGAGAAGGACCGCCTGCTGGAGGTCATCGCGCGCGAGCGGGAGACCGCCCTGTCCGGGATCGCCAAGGACAAGGAGGTCGAGGCCGAGCGGCGCGAGGTCGCGGACGTCATCCGGGAGCGGATCGCCGTGGACCGCACGGTCGCCGAGCAGGAGGAGGCCATCAAGAAACTGCGGGTGGTCGAGGAGGCCGAGCGCGAGCGGCAGTCGGTGATCATCGCCGCAGAGGCGGAGGCACAGGAGAAGCTGGTCAAGGACATCAAGGCCGCCGAGGCCGCCGAGTCCGCGGCCAAGCACCGGGCCGCCGAGCAACTCACCCTCGCCGAGGCCCGGTTGAAGTCCGCCGACCTCGACGCCCGCGCCAAGCTGCGGCTCGCGGAGGGCGTCCAGGCGGAGCAGGCCGCGGCCGGTCTGGCGGCCGTACAGGTCCGCGACAAGGAGGCCGAGGTCACCGAGAAGGCCGGGCGCGCGGAGGCCGTGGCCACGGAGGCGCGGCTGCGGGCCGAGGCCGAGGGCACCCGGGCCAGGACGCTCGCGGAGGCCGAGGGCGCCGAGGCCAGGCTCCGCGCCGAGGCGGAGGGTGCGCGGGCCAAGGCGCTCGCGGAGGCCACCGGTATCGGCGAGAAGCTCAAGGCCGAGGCGGAGGGCCTGAACCAGAAGGCGGTCGCGATGGCCGCCCTGGACGACGCCTCCCGCGGCCACGAGGAGTACCGGCTGCGGCTCGCGGCGGAGAAGGAGGTCCGGCTGGCCGGCCTCGACATGCAGCGGCAGGTCGCCGAGGCGCAGGCCACGGTCCTGGCGACCGGGCTGGAGAACGCCGACATCGACATCGTGGGCGGCGAGTCCGTGTTCTTCGACCGGCTGATGTCGGCGATCTCGCTGGGCAAGGGGGTCGACGGGTTCATGGACAACTCCCGCACCGCACAGGCCCTGGCCGGGCCCTGGCTGGACGGCACGGCGAGCTTCCCGGAGGACATGAGCCGGGTGCTGGGCTCGGTCTCCACCGCGGATGTGCAGAACCTGACCGTCTCGGCCCTGCTGCTGAAGCTGATGAAGACGGGTGGGGCGGACTCGGCCGCACTACGGCAACTGCTGGACAAGGCAGGGGAGTTGGGTGTCGCGGACACCCCGCTCGCGGCCCTGAACGGCAGCGCCAGGGCCTGACCCACCGACTGTTCCGGAGCCGCCGCACGAGGGGACGGCGGCTCCGGAACGAGATGTCCCCTACGTACTGAGAGGGCTCCATGACCACCGGTTCGGACACCGGTTCGTACGAGGCGCCGGGCGACGGCGCCTACGAGGTACTGCGCGACCGCCTCACCGCCCAGGCCGCCGAGCTCGCCCGCCGCACCGACGCGCTCAACGCCCGCCGCGTCGAGGAGTTCGGCTCGACTCGGCTGGAGCTCGGCGGTACGGGACGCATCCGCACCGAACGGCCCTGTCTGGCGCGGGACGTGGTGGCGGTCGGTGATGTGCTGCTGTTCGGTGCCGACACCGCGGGCAGAGCCGGCGAGGTGCTCTCCCTCCACGGCCGCGACCTCGGTCCGCTCCCGCCCGACACGGTCCCCGGCCTCCTCGACGACCCCGCCTTCCTCCGCGAGTCCGCCGAGCTGCACCGCTACTACCGCGACACCCGCCTCCTCCAGCTCCGGCGGACGGACGGCAGGGTGCTCGCCGTCTTCCAGACCGGCGAGCAGACCGCCGACATCCGCGTGCTGCGCTGGACGGTCGCCGCCGACGGCCGGGTCTCCTTCCTCGACGCACGCGGCGAACGCGACGACACCTTCCCGCCGGCCCACGACTTCACCTGGACGGAGACCACCCGCGAGGACCACGTCCTCGGCCGTCACCCGCATGTCTCCATCGAGGGCGAGGTGTACGTCGGCACGGTCGGCGGCACCCTCACGGTCAAGGTCGAGAACAACACCGAGACGGCCGAGGGCATCTACTCCGAGCCCGTCGCCGAGCCGCTGCAGTCCCTCGCCGACGCGTCCGTCGCGTACGCGCGCGTGGGGGCGCTGATTCTCGTCGACATCCTGCCCTACAAGGAGGATGTCCACCGATACCTGGTCTTCAACACCCTCACCAGGACGGTCGTCCGCCTCGACGGCATCGGCGGGTCGTGCCGCCGCCTCCCCGAGGACCAGGGCATCGTCTTCCCCGGCGGCTACTGCCTGGCCACGGGCGCGTACAAGACCTTCGACGGCGTGGACACCGACGGCCTGGCATTCGAGCGGACGGTGCGCTCACCCAACGGCGAGGACGTCCTCTTCGCCTACCACGCCCGTGCGACCGGCCGCAGCCTCCTGCTGTCGTACAACCTGGTCCGCAAGGAGGTGGCGATCCCGCTGACCTGCGACGGATGGGCGCTCTTCGAGGACGGTGGGCTGGTGGTCCTGCGCGCGGAGACCGATGAGCCGGCCCGTGTCCACCCGGTCCAGCTCTGGACCACCCCGTACGCGTCCGACGCCCACCCCACCGGCACCGGCCCCCTCGCCCGCGTCGGCAACGCCGACCTCGTCCGGGGCATCTCCGACTGCCGTACCCTCACCGCCACCGCCGCCGAGATGACCCCGACGACCGAGGTGTACGAGGCGCTGGTCGCCGCCTGCGTCCGCGCGACGGACACCCACCACTGGCTCGGCGACCCCGAACTCGGCGATCTGCGCGCCCCGTTGGACGCCGTCCGCAGCACCGCCGAGCAGGTCCTGACCGAGTTCGAGACCGTCCAGACCCTCACCCGCCAGGCCGCCGACGCCCTGACCGAGGCATCCGACCGCGTCACGGCTCTCGTACGACGCCTGCGCGGCGAGGTCCCTCGGGACGCCGCTGCCTGGGTCACCGGCCTGACCGAACTGCGCCGGTCCCAGGGCCGGTTGCTGACGCTGAAGGACCTGCGGTACGCCGACACCGCCCGTATCGACGCCCTCGCGGCGGAGGTCGGGGCGGACCTGGCGTCGTTCGGGCAGCGGGCGGTGGCGGCACTGGCGCGCGAGGACGCCTTCGCGGGGTATCACGGGGACATCGAGGCACTGGTGGGGGAGGCGGGTGAGCTCGCCACGGTCGCCGGCGCGGCCCCTCTCGCCACCCGTCTCGACGAACTCGCCGGTCGACTGCGCACCGTCACCGAGGTCGTGGCCGCCCTGGACATCGCGGACGCCACGGTCCGTACGTCGGTCCTGGAGCGGGTCGCCGAGGTGCTGGGCGGGGTCAACCGTGCGCGGGCCGTGCTGGAAGGCCGTCGCCGGGAGCTTCAGGACCGGGAAGGCAGGGCGGAGTTCGCGGCCGGGATGGCGTTGCTGGGGCAGTCGGTGACCGGGGCGCTGGCCGACGCCCCCGACCCCGGCTCCTGCGACGCCCAACTGGCCGGCCTGTTGGTGCAGTTGGAGAACCTGGAGACCCGCTTCACCGACTTCGACGACTTCCTCGCCGAGCTGGCGGACAAGCGGACGGAGATCTACGAGACCTTCGCGGCCCGGAAGCAGACCCTGGCCGACGAGCGGGCCCGTCGCGCCGAGCAACTCGTGGCTTCCGCCGATCGTGTGCTGGAGACGGTGTCCCGCCGGGCTGTTGCCTTGTCCGACGCCGAGTCGATCAGCACGTACTTCGCCTCCGACCCCATGGTCGCCAAGGTCCGCCGCACCGCCGACGACCTGCGCGCCCTCGGCGACCGGAGTCGGGCCGAGGAACTGGACGGCCGCCTCGCCGCCGCCCGCCAGGAGGCCGGCCGCGCCCTGCGCGACCGCACCGACCTGTACGCCGACGCGGGGCGCACCCTGCGTCTGGGGCGCCACCGTTTCGCCGTCAACACCGAGCCCCTCGACCTCACGCTGGTCCCGTACGGCACCGACGGGCTGGCCTTCGCCGTCACCGGCACGGACTACCGCTCCCCGGTCACGGACCCCGCCTTCGCGGCCACCCGCCCCTACTGGGGACGTCCCCTGCCCTCGGAGTCCCCCGAGGTCTACCGGGCCGAACACCTCGCCGCCCGCCTCCTCGCCGAACACGGCCCGCAGGCCCTGGCCGAGACCGACCTCGCGGAGCTGGTCCGACGGGAGGCGCAGGAGTCGTACGACGAAGGCTACGAGCGGGGTGTCCACGACCATGACGCGACGGCGATCCTCGCGGCGGTGCTGCGCCTGCACTCGGCCGCGGGCCTGCTGCGCCACCCGCCCTCCGCGCGGGCCGTCGCCCACCTCTTCTGGGCGCACGGCAGCACTCCCGAGGCGCGAGAGGTCTGGACGCGGCGGGCGCGGTCGCTGGCACGCGCGAGGGACACCTTCGGACTGGTCCCGGCGATCGCCGACTTCTGCGCCGAACTGGGTTCCGAGATGGGAGACGCGACGGCGGCGGCGTACCTCTTCGAGGAGCTGACGACCGGCCCGGACGGTTTCGTGATCACTCTCGGCACCCGCGAGTTCCTCGACAAGTTCCGCCACACGGTGGGCACGTCGGCCTATGACGACGACCTGACCGCCCTCGACGACCCGGCCGCCCGCCGCCAACTCGTCCAGGCCTGGCTCTCGGCGTACGCCACGACGAGCGGCGCCGTCGACCTCTCCCCGGACGACCTGGCCGAGGCGGTCGCGGCGGAACTCTGCCCCGGCCTGCCGCGCTACGAGTCCGACGCCCCCCTGACGGCGACGGTGGAGGGGCTGTTGGGCAGCCATCCCCGTATCCGCTCCGGTGTCCTCCCTCTTCGTATCGACGAATTCCTCTCCAGGACGGGGGAGTTCGGGGCCTCTGAGGTTCCGGCCCATCGCGCGTACCAGCGGCAGCGCACGGCGTTGGTGACCGCCGAGCGGGAGCGGATCCGGCTGGACGACCACCGGCCCCGTGTGATGACGAGCTTCGTCCGCAACCGCCTCATCGACGAGGTCTATCTGCCGCTGATCGGCGACAGCCTGGCCAAGCAGCTGGGCGCGACGGGGGAGGCCGGGGTCGGCGGGCTGCTCCTGCTCATCTCCCCTCCCGGCTACGGGAAGACGACGCTCATGGAGTACGTGGCGGACCGCCTGGGCCTGGTCCTGGTCAAGGTCGACGGGCCCGCGCTGGGCCACGGGGTCACGTCCCTCGACCCCGCCGACGCTCCGAACGCCACGGCCCGCCGGGAGGTCGAGAAGATCCGATTCGCGCTGGCGGCGGGCAACAACACCTTGCTGTACCTGGACGACATCCAGCACACGTCGCCCGAACTCCTGCAGAAGTTCGTCCCGTTGTGCGACTCCACGCGCCGCATCGAAGGTCACGACCTGCGCGGCAAACGCTTCGCCGTCTGCATGTCCGGCAACCCCTACACCGAGTCGGGAACCCGCTTCCACGTTCCCGACATGCTGGCCAACCGCGCCGACGTGTGGAATCTGGGCGACGTCCTGACCGGCAAGGAGGCGGTCTTCGCGCTGAGCTTCGTGGAGAACGCCCTGACCTCGAACCCGACGCTGGCTCCCGTGGCGACCCGCCCCCGCGCCGACCTGGACCTGTTGGTCCGCCTGGCGGAAGCCGACCCCACGGCCTCGGCGGACCGACTCACCCATCCCTACGCCCCCGCCGAACTCGACCGCGTTCTCTCCGTCCTGCGCCACCTCCTCACCGCCCGCGACACGGTCCTGTCCGTCAACGCGGCCTACATCGCCTCCGCCGCCCAGTCCGACACCACCCGCACCGAGCCGCCGTTCCGACTCCAGGGCTCCTACCGCAACCTGAACAAGATCGCCCAACGCATTCAGCCGGTCATGAACGCCGCGGAACTCGCCGCCGTGGTCGACGACCACTACCGTGCCGAGGCCCAGACCCTGACGACGGACGCGGAGGCGAACCTGCTGAAGCTGGCGGAGCTGCGGGGGGTCATGACGGCTGAAGAGGTGGTGCGTTGGGGGGTGTTGAAGGACGCCTATGGTCGTGCCTAGGGGGGTGCGTGGGCGGGTGCGGGTCCGTCGTGGTTTTCGCGCCCACGCGGCGGTAGCCGCACATCCACTGCAGTCCCGTCAGGCCCGCAACCCCAACGCCGCCCGCCCCGCGTACCGAGCCTGCGCCCCCAACTCCTCCTCGATCCGGACGAGTTGGTTGTACTTGGCGGTCCGGTCCGCGCGCGACAGCGATCCCGTCTTGATCTGCCCGCACCCGGTGGCGACGGCGAGGTCGGCGATGGTGGTGTCCTCGGTCTCGCCGGAGCGGTGGGACATCACGACCGTGTACCCGGCGCGGTGCGCGGTGCCCACCGTGGCCAGCGTCTCCGTCAACGTACCGATCTGATTGACCTTCACCAGGATCGAGTTGGCGATCCCGTCCCGGATTCCCGCCCGCAGCAGCGTCTCGTTGGTGCAGAAGACGTCGTCGCCGGTGAGCTGGCAGCGGTCGCCGAGCCGGGCGGTCAGCTCGCGCCAGCCCGCGTGGTCGTCCTCGGCCATCGGGTCCTCGATGGAGGCGACGGGGTAGCGGTCGACGAGGGTGGCGAGGTAGTCGGCGTGCTCGGCGGGGGTGCGGCGGACGCCCTCGCCCGTGTAGTCGTAGACGCCGTCACGGAAGAACTCGGACGTGGCCGGGTCCATGACGAGGGTGATGTCGGTGCCGGGCTTGTACCCGGTCTGCTCGACGGCCCGTACGACGAAGTCCAGCGCCTCCTCGGCGGTGCGCAGGTCGGGTGCGAAACCGCCCTCGTCGCCGACGTTCACGCTGTGGCCGGCGGCGAGCAGGTTCCGGCGCAGGGTGTGGAAGACCTCGGAGCCCATACGGACGGCCTCGGCGAAGGTGGCCGCGCCGACGGGCGCGATCATGAACTCCTGGAAGTCGAGCGGATTGTCGGCGTGGGCACCGCCGTTGACGATGTTCATCATCGGCACCGGCAGCAGAAGGGCGTCGACCCCGCCGACGTAGCGGTACAGCGGGAGCCGGTGGGCGGCCGCGGCGGCCTTGGCGGTGGCCAGGGAGACGCCGAGCAGGGCGTTGGCGCCGAGCCGGGACTTGGCGTCCGTGCCGTCCAGCTCGATCATCGTGCGGTCGACGGTCGCCTGGTCCTCGGCGTCGAGCCCGATCACTGCGTCCGCGACGCTCTCGTTCACGGCGTCCATGGCCCGCCGAACTCCCTTGCCGTGGAAGCGAGTCGGGTCGCCGTCCCGCAGCTCCACCGCCTCGCGGGCCCCGGTGGAAGCCCCGGACGGGACGGCCGCGCGACCGAGCGACCCGTCCTTCAGTTCCACGTCCACCTCGACGGTCGGATTCCCCCGGCTGTCGATGATCTCCCGTGCGACGACCCGGCTGATGACAGTCACGCTGCAACTCCTCAGTCCTGAGAGTTCATCCTGAAGGTTCGTTCGAACGTTCACCCGAAAGTTCACTCACGAAACAAAGTGAGTCCCGAAAGGGAACTTACTATGAGTGCATGAGGATGCACAACGCCGACGAGACCTGTGGCATCGCCCAGGCCGCCCTCGTCCTGGGCGACTGGTGGAACGTCCTGGTGCTGCGCGAGATCGCCCGCGGCCGCGTCCGTTTCGACGCGCTCGCCTCCGAGATCGGCCTGTCCCGCAAGGTGCTGACCGAGCGGCTCGGACGGCTGGTCGCGAGCGGGGTACTGCGGCGCAGCCTCTATCAGCGACGCCCGGTGCGCTACGAGTACCTGCTCACCGACGCGGGGGCGGCGCTGTTGCCCCTGCTGGTCGCGATGCAGGACTGGGGCGACCGTTGGGTGCTGGGGGACGGGACCCTCACGGCGACGGCGGACGTGGACGGGGCCGAGCATGCGCGGGTGCACGGACTGGTGGGCACGAGGGTGCCGGACGACCTCGAACTGCCGGGCGGGGAGAGGGGGTTGCTCCCCGTGGTTCCCCCGGAGGCGTCCGCCACTGTCCTGTTCACCTACCCCGGCACGGGCGTCGAGTGGGGCCCGATCCCGGGCGCCGCGGGTTGCACGCTGGAGAACCGGCTGTTCAGGGAGGCCTGGCCGGACTTCCGGCGGTCGGGCGTGGAGGTGCGCGGAACCAGTACCCAACTTGCCTGCGAACAGGCGGAGTTCATTCGTGCCGAGAACCTCCCGTACCCCCTCCTCTCCGACGCCGCCCACGAGTTGACCGCGGCACTGAGGCTCCCGACGTTCCGCGGTGCGGGACGACTCCGCCACAAACGCCTGATCCTGATCATCGACCCGGAGCGGACCGTGCGGCATGCGCTGTACCCGGTCGTGGACATCCCGGGGGCGGTGGAGGAGAGCCTGCGGCTGGCGGGGGAGTGCGCGCGGACGGTCTGACGGGCAACGAGGACTCCGCTTTGCTGTTCCGCGGCAAACAGGGAGATCGTCAATCAGCGGCCAAGGGGCAGTAAAGAATCCCGGCTGGAAAAGTGATCGAAAGCGGACGGATCGGAGTTGATCATGTCCATGTCCTCCCTTCGCGGCTGCTAGCGTCTCGACGGCCCTGGACCTGACCATCCGGGGCTTTGCAGAAAAACGGGAGGAATCCATGCGCAAGTTGGCAGTCGGCGCGATCGCCGCAGGCCTGTTCGCCGTCAGCGCCGGGACGGCAGTCGCCGTCTCATGGCACACCATTCCGACGCTCTCCACGGGCGGCGCCTCGTTCACCAGCGGGGAGTACGCCTTCTGGCCCTCGAGCCAGCACAAGGGCGGTTTCGAGTGGGCGGGCAACCTGAACGACACCGACAACGGCGACGGTCACAACGTCTACATGCAGGTGCGCGTGGACGGGTATGACTGGAGCCGTTACAACGGCAAGCAGAAGCAGAGCGTCCCGCTCGACGAGATCAACTGGGACGGCGACGTCCTGCACACCGACGACGCCTACATACGCGTCTGCCGTGACAAGGGCTCGCTCAACCCTGACAACTGCTCGCCGACGAAGCACTACCAGAGGTAGGCAGCGCTCCGGCGGGACCTCGGGCCCAGGGGCACACGCCCCTGGGCCCGCATGCTTCTTTGGGGGAAGCCATCAGCACGTCAGACATACTCTCAGCCGTCGGTGTCGACCTCTCCTACGGCAGCCAGCCGGCCGTCCGCGACGCCCACCTCTCGGTCATGCCGGGAGAGGTCGTGGCGATCACCGGACAGAGCGGCTCCGGCAAGTCCTCACTGCTCTACTGCCTGGCCGGCGTCCTGCCCACCACCCGCGGTCAGGTCCGCTTCGAAGGGCGCGCGCTCGGCGACCTCTCCGACGACGAGATCAGCACCCTGCGCCGGGAACGCTTCGGCTTCGTCTTCCAGTACGGCGAACTGCTCCCGGAACTGACCGTCGAGGAGAACACGGCGCTGCCCCTGCGTCTCGCCGGGCAGCGGAAGCGGCCCGCCCTCGCCCGAGCCGGCGAGGTACTCGAGCGGCTCGGCCTCGGCGAGCTGCGCGAGCGCCGGCCCTCACAGGTCTCGGGCGGCCAGAGCCAGCGCGTCGCCGTGGCAAGGGCACTGGTCCACCGGCCCGCGCTCGTCTTCGCGGACGAGCCGACGGGCTCCCTGGACAGCGCCAACGCCTCCACCGTACTCAAGGAGTTCCTCGACCTGGCCCGCTCGCAGGGCACCGCCGTCATCCTGGTCACGCACGATCACGGCGTGGCGGCGCAGGCGGACACCCGGTACACGATGGCCGACGGAGTCCTCACCCCCCGAGGTGCGGTGTGACGGAGTTCCTGCTCGGTCTGCGGCTCCTCTTCGGCGGGGGACGAGGCAACCGCGTCCGTTTCTTCCTGATGGCGGCCGGAGGCTCGATCGGCGTCTGCTGCCTGGCTCTCGTCCTCACCATTCCGGCGATCCTGCACGCCCACGACGGTCGTGCCGCGGCCCGGCAACCCGTCACCACGTCCAGAGGACCGGCGGACGGCACGCTCGTCGTCCAGCGCTCCGACGCGTACGGATCGAAGTCGTTCACCCGTGTCTTCATCGCCCGGGGCACCCAGGGCACCCGGTCGGCCCCTCCTGGCCTGACCCGACTCCCCGGCCCCGGCGAGCTGTTCGTCTCGCCGCGCGTCCACGACCTCCTGCGCGAGTCGCCCGCCCTCAAGGGGCTGCTGCCGGGGCGTGAGACGGGCACCATCACGCAGGACGGGCTCGCCCACCCCGACGAGCTGTACGCGTACGTCGGCACCACACGCGACCGGATCGCCGGCGAGGGACGGACCCTGAAGGGATTCGGGTACGACTACGCACCGTTCCCCGCCGTGGAACCGTCCACGCTGACGGACGTGCGGTTCGCCCTGGCCACCCTGGTCCTCCTGCCCCTGGCCATCTTCCTGTCCGTCTGTGCCCGTCTCTCGGCCGCCAGCCGCACGCGTCGCCTGGCGGCGCTACGGCTGCTCGGCCTCAGCAGGAAGGGCACGCAGCGGGTCAACGCGGCCGAGACCGTCGTTGCCGCGCTGCTGGGAGCGGTGCTCGGCCTGGGCGAGTACTGGGTTCTCAACCAGCTGATGTCCCGGACCGGTCTGCCCGCGCTGCGGTGGTATCCGAGCGACGGCGCCCTGTCGACGACCACGGTCGCCGTATGTCTGATCGGCTGCCCGGCGCTGGCCTGGTTCGTCGGCCGGAAGAGCGCGCGAGAGGCCACCGCCGATCCGCTGGCGGTACGGCGGACCGCCGTACCGCGATCACCGTCCAAGTGGGGCGGCCTGCTCCTCGTCGTAGGCCTGGGCATCGTGTCCGGCTACTGCGCCAGTGCTCTGCTGGGGCATCCCGCCTCGAGCGTGGGCCTGAACGCGCCGCTCGTGGTCGGCGGCGTCGTGCTGACCGGAGTCGGCCTCGTGCTGACGCTCCCCTTGCTCTCGTACGTCCTCGCCCGCCGCGTGGCACGGACCACCCAGTCCATCACCCTCAACCTGGCGATGCGGCGCAACGAGGCGGAACCCGGGAGCACGATGCGGGTCGTCACCGGACTCGTCCTCCTCGTCTACGCCGCCTCCCTCGCACAGGGCGTCCTCATCCAGCTCGAACAGGTCACCCGACCGGACGGCCCCGTACAGGACTACTCCCTCTCCCTGTCCGGCATCACCGCGCAGCAGCAGCGGGACCTCGGCGGCGTGGCCGGCGTACGCACCCACGCCCTCATGATGAACTCCTGGGTCGATCTCAACAGGCAGCGTCCGGACGCGGCGTTCGCCTCGTCGGCCACCGCCCTGGTCGCCACGTGCGCCCAGCTGGACCGGATGGTCGAGCGCGCCGAGGGCTGCGTGGACGGCAAGGTGATGCGGCTCGTGGACCCCAACTCGAGCGTCGGATCGGGCATGAGGCCGGGCACCTCCTTCCGCTTCCGCTTCTCCGCGGCCAGGACCGATCACCTGGACATCCCGCTCCCCGTCGAACACATCGTCTACCGCGGCTACTCGGCGTCCTCCGTCCAGAACGCCGTCCTCCTCGTCCCACCCTCGGCGCTGCCCGAACACACTCGCCCCCGTGACGCGGAGCTCGTCCTCACCAGCAGCTCGGAACCCGGCACGGTGCGCGGTGTCCTGGACGGCATCGGAGCCATCGCCCCCATCGCCGAGGTGGAACTGGTCGGGTTGAACGTCCAGGGACTCGAACAGATCTCGGTCGTCGAAACCCTTCTCGCCCTCGGCATGATCATGGGGCTGCTCATCGGTGTGGCCGCCTTCCTGGTCTCGGTGACCGACCGCGCGGTCGAGCGCCGGGCCCAGGTCACCGCCGTCACGTTGATCGGGGCACGGGCACGGACGATGAGAACCGTGCAGTGCCTCCAGGTGGTGCTACCACTCGCCCTCGGCCTCGCCCTGGCCGTCATCACCGGAAAACTGGCCGAATCGAGCTACCTGATCACCGGCGGCGGCACCATCCGCTGGGACGTCGCCGGCATCCCCCTGCTGCTCCTGGCGGCAGCGGGGGCGGTGGGTGCGGCGGCGGCGGGCTCACTGCCACTGGTCGGCCGCCGAATCGACCCGGAACTGATCCGCCGCGACTGACGGACGAACGGCCCCGACCGGAAGAACCGGTCGGGCCCGTCGTACCTCGCACAGCCGGCGACATCGAGGTCCCGGTCCGGTCCGTGAGCGCGGGGGCCGGAGGAGGTCTACCGGAAGCAGATCCGGCCCGTTATCCAGACCAGCGCCGTGGCCATGGACGGAATCTTCAAGCGGGACCCGGAGCGGTAGTCACGCAGAAAGACACTCAGACGAAACAGGTGAGGCACCTCCCAAATTTGGGAGGTGCCTCACCTGGTGTTTCACTGTCGGGGTGGCGGGATTTGAACCCACGACCTCTTCGTCCCGAACGAAGCGCGCTGCCAAGCTGCGCTACACCCCGATGTCGCTGCTGTCCTGCTTGTCGCGGCGACGTCGTTTACTTTAGCCCACCGGTGGCTGTAGACGAAATCCGGTTTTCGCGCGGTGATGGACGCGATGGCGGACGGGGTTCGGGCGGGCGTGGTCGATGGCGATCAGGAGGAGCGCGAGGGCGTAGAAGGCGAGGCCGAGAAGGACGGCGTTGCCGAGAACGCTCTTGTAGCCGTGCAGGTCGACGTCCAGGAAGGGGTAGAGGTAGCGCCCCGGCGTGCCGGGGACGATCAGCTCGCCCCGGACGAAGGAGAACGCCAGGTAGGCCAGGGGGTAGAGGATCCACGGCGCTGCCTGGCGGAGGCGGAGGTGGCCGGGGGCCGTCAGGAGCAGCCAGTCCAGTGCCGCCGCGATCGGCACCGCCGTGTGCAGCACCTGGTTGGTGATCCAGTGCCAGCCGGTCGGCGGGGTCGTCCCGCCGGTCATGGAGAAGGGGGTGGACGCGTTTGCCAGTAGCAGGTGGTACACCAGGGCCGTGATCGTGATGTAGAGGAGTGTCGCGCCCGTCAGTGGCGACGGGAGCGGGCGGCGGGCCGACCATGCCCGGCGTGCCGACGCCGCGAAGACCAGCGCCAGCAGCACGTTGCTCTGGATCGTGAAGTAGCTCAGCACCCGGACCGGGCTGCCCGTGAGCAGCTCGATCGTCACCGCCCCGGCCGCTGCGAGGGCGACCAGCAGGCGGAAGAGCGCGGTCAGGGGGCGTCGTGCGGGGGCCACCACCGCTGTGGCGGGGACGCGAGAGGGCAGCAGCGCGGGCACGCCCGGGACCGCGGGGAGGTCCGGGATGTCCCTGGGTATCGGGGCAGTCATGGACCCAAGTTAGGCAAAGGGGATATATGGGGCGAGGTGGGCGGGCTGTGCGGGTTAACCGTGCGGCACAGACATGGCCGTGACTCCTGGTTCCCTGCCCCAGCCGTAACTCCTAGGTCCCCGCTCCAGCCATGGCCCCTGTTTCCCGGCCCCAGCCGTGACTCCTGGTTCCCGGCCCCAGCCATGGCCCCTGCTTCCGGGCCCCGCCGTAACCCCTACTGCCGCTCCACCAACGTCAACAACGTCACCTCAGGCGGACAAGCGAACCGCACCGGCGTGAAGCGGTTCGTCCCGCACCCCGCCGACACATGCAGATACGACGTCCGTCCCTCCGCCGTGTGCCGCGACAGCCCCTTCACCCGCTCCGTGTCCAGGTCGCAGTTGGTGACCAGGGCGCCGTAGAAGGGGATGCAGAGCTGGCCGCCATGGGTGTGGCCCGCCAGGATCAGGGGATACGAGTCCGCCGCGAAGGCGTCCAGCACGCGCAGATACGGCGCGTGCACCACCCCCATCGAGAAGTCCGCCGCCGTCGACGGACCGCCCGCCACCTGCTGGTACCGGTCGCGCTTGATGTGCGGGTCGTCCAGGCCGGTCAGCTCCACCGACGCGCCCTCGATCTTCAGCGTGCCTCGTGTGTTCGTCAGGTTCAGCCAGCCCGCCGCGTCGAAACCGTCCCGCAGGTCCTCCCACGGGTTGTGGATCACGCCGACGGCCGGCGGGTTGCCGTTCAGGCCGTGGCGGCCGACGGCCTTCTCCACCAGGTAGCGGGCCGGGTTACGGAACCTGGGGCCGTAGTAGTCGTTCGAGCCGAAGACATACGCGCCCGGGAACTCCATCAGCGGGCCGAGCGCGTCCAGGACCTCCGGCACGCCCTCCGGGTCGGACAGGTTGTCGCCCGTGTTGATCACGAAGTCGGGGCGCAGTCCGGCCAGCGAGCGCAGCCAGCGCTGCTTCTTGCGCTGGCCGCTCACCAGGTGGATGTCGGAGACCTGCAGGACGCGCAGCGGGCGCATCCCGGCGGGGAGGACGGGGACCGTCACCCGCCGCAGCCGGAAGGAGCGGGCCTCGAACCCCGCCGCGTACACCACACCGGCGGCGCCGGCCGCCGCGATCCCCAGAGGTACTCCGTATCGAGCGCGCATACGTCCATCGTGTCAGACCCGGAAGAGGCCCCGAGCCCCACGGCCCCTTAAATCAGCGGGCGTCGGGGCTTGCGCACCTGCGACAATCGGACCCATGACCACCACGCTCAAGTCGAAGCTGCACGAAGACCTCAACGCCGCGATCAAGGAGCGCGACGAGCTCCGCTCCTCGACGCTCCGGCTGACCCTCACCGCGATCACCAAGGAGGAGGTCGCGGGCACGGAGAAGCGCGAGCTCTCCGACGACGAGGTGCTGAAGGTGATCGCCAAGGAGGCGAAGAAGCGCCGCGAGGCGGCGGACGCCTTCGCGCAGGGTGGTCGCGCCGAGAGTGCCGAGCGGGAGAAGGCTGAGGGCGAGGTGCTCGCCGAGTACCTGCCCAAGCAGCTGAGCGACGAGGAGTTGAACGACATCGTCGCCCAGGCCGTCGAGGAGGCGAAGGCCGCCGGTGCCGAGGGACCGCGAGCCATGGGCGCCGTCATGAAGATCGTGAACCCGAAGGTGGCCGGCCTGGCCGAGGGCGGCCGTGTCGCCGCCGCGGTCAAGAAGCTGCTGGCCGGCTGACCGACTCCGGTCGCCGAGAACAGCGACGGCCCCTTTCTCCTCGTAGACGAAGTGGACGAAGTAGAAGAACTTCGCTCCTACGAGGAGAAAGGGGCCGTCGGCCGTAGGGGACCGGCGTCTCAGCCGCGCCGCCCCCCGTTGCCGTTCCCGTTGCTCGTGCCCTGGAACAGGTTGTCCGGGATGGAGAAGGTCGGTGACGGGACGGTGGTGCCGCCGTCCGTGCCGCCGGTGGTCAGGCCGCCGATGAGGCCGCCGTTGGTGGTGCCGCCGTTGTCACCCTTGTTGCCGTCGTCATTCCCCTTGCCCTTGTTGCCGTCGGGGATGTCGACGAGGTTGAACTGCTCCACCGGCTTGCCGTCGAGGGCGCCGGTCATCATGTCGCGCCAGATCGGGCCGGGGACCTTGCCGCCGTAGACCTTCTCGTTCCAGACGCCGCCGATGCTGATGTTCTTCATCTGGCGCTTGTGAGCCGGGTCGCCGACCCAGACCGCGCCCGCCATGTTCGGGGTGAAGCCGACGAACCAGGCGGCGTAGCGGTTGTCCGTCGTACCGGTCTTGCCGGCGCTCGGGCGGTCGGTGAGGCCCGCCTCCGTACCCGTACCGTCCTCGACCACGCCCTTCAGCAGGGTCGTCACGGTGTCGGCGGTCTTCTCCGACATGGCGCGCGAACAGGTCGACTTCGGAACTTCCAGGGACTTCTTCTGGCTGCCGACGGTCTGGGTGATCGACTCGATGGCGACCGGCGTGCAGTACATACCGCGCGAGGCGAAGGTCGCGTACGCGTTCGCCATCGTCAGCGGGGACATCTCCTGGGTGCCGAGGGCGATGGAGGGGGCCTGGGTGATCTTGTTGCCGTCCGCGCGCGCCACGCCCATCTTGCCGGCCATCTGGACGACCGGGCAGATGCCGATGTCGCTGATCAGCTGCACGTAGTAGGTGTTGACCGACTTCGCGGTCGCCTGCTTCATGCTGTACGGGCCGTGCTCCTCGGTGCTCTCGTTCGTGAGCTTGGCCGGGTTGTTCGGGTCGGTGCGCCACTCGTTGCCGTCGCAGATGGAGACCGGGCTCGGGTAGTTCATCTGGTACGGCGAGGAGTACGACTGGGTCGCCGGCGTACCGCCCTCGATGGCGGCGGCGGCCACGATCGGCTTGAACGTCGAACCGGGCTGGTAGCCGGCGCCGCCGCCCATGGACTGGTTGACGGACAGGTTGATCTGCGTCTCGTGCTTGCCGAAACCGTACGGGCGGGACTGGCCCATGGCCAGGATCTTGCCGGTGCCGGGCTCGACGATGGTCGCGGCCGTGGCCACGTCGTCGGTCTTGTAGACGTGCTCCTTGATCGACGCCTGGACCGACTCCTGGGACTGCGGGTCGAGGGTCGTGTGGATCGTCAGACCGCCCTGGTTCCAGACCTTGGCCCGGGCCTCCCTGGTCTTGCCGAAGATCGGGTCGGTGAGGAAGATCTCGCGGACGTAGTCGCAGAAGAAGCCGGCGCCCTTCACGGCGGTGATGCAGCCGTTCTTGGGCTGGCTCGGTTTCAGGCCCAGCGGCGTCTTCTTGGCCTTGTCGGCCTCCGCCTGGGAGATGTCGCCGAGTTCGGCCATGCGCTGCAGCACGACGTTACGGCGCTTGGTGGCCTCCGTGGCGTCGTTGACCGGGTCGTAGCGGCTCGGGGACTGGACGATGCCGGCAAGCAGCGCCGCCTGCTGGACGTTGAGGTCCTTGGCGTGCTTGGAGAAGTAGCGCTGGGAGGCGGCCTCGACGCCATAGGCCTGCTCGCCGAAGAACGTGATGTTCAGGTAGTTCTCGAGGATCTTCTTCTTGCCGAGCTCTTCCTCGATCTGGATCGCGTACTTCAGTTCCTTGATCTTGCGGCCGAGTGTCTGCTGCGTGGCCTGCGCGACCTTCGTCGGGTCGTCGCCGGCCTCCTCGATCGCGACGTTCTTCACGAGTTGCTGGGTGAGCGTGGAGGCGCCCTGGGACACCCCGCCGCTCTGCGCGTTCTTGTTGAGGGCGCGCAGGACGCCCTTCAGGTCGATGGCGCCGTGCTGGTAGAAGCGCGAGTCCTCGATCGCGACGATCGCCTTCTGCATGTACGGCGACATGTCCTTGAGGGGGACCACCGTACGGTCGCGTGAGTACACCGTGGCGATCTGACCGCCGTCGGCGTCGAGGATGGTGGTGCGCTGGCTCAGCGGCGGTGTCTTGAGGTTGGCCGGGAGCTCGTCGAAGCTCTCCACCGATCCCTTGGCCGCAAGCCCGAGCGCGCCGAAGGCGGGCAGCGCGATCCCGGCCATGACGGCACCGGCGAGCACGCTGACACCGAGGAACTTGGCGGCCTGCTGCGTTGAGGACAGACCACCGCCCGAGCGCTTCTTTGGCATGAGGGCAGCCTACGTTCTCAATCGCCGGACACGCGTATATGCCTTGGCCTAAGCTGCTCTCAACTGTCACAGCAGTAGGGCCACGTATCAATACGTCCGGCGACCCCGAATCGTTCCGGAGGTTCCCCAACTTTTTTGGTGGGGGCGTGTCCGAATCGGCCTTGTGTGTCACCTGGCGTCCGTTGTGACTCAATGGAACTGTCCCGGTTTGCCGGGAAGATCACGCATGTCGCCAGCTCACTCCCCCGGGTGATCTGCCGCTTACGCATAGTCCGTTCGGGCCATTCAAGATTGGGCCCGAAGGGGGTGTTGCGCTGTGCCCGCCTTCCGTAACGTCCTCAACTGGCGGCGGTGAATATGCCGCTGCCGCCGTGGGGGAGCCTCGATTCGGGAGAGGACGGCGCCGGTATGGGCTGGGTAACCGACTGGAGTGCGCAGGCCGCCTGTCGCACTACCGATCCGGATGAACTGTTCGTTCAGGGAGCAGCGCAGAACAGGGCCAAGGCGGTGTGCACCGGATGCCCGGTACGCACCGAGTGCCTGGCCGACGCGCTCGACAACCGCGTCGAGTTCGGCGTGTGGGGAGGCATGACGGAGCGTGAGCGCCGCGCACTGCTGCGCAGGCGGCCCACCGTGACCTCCTGGCGCCGGCTTCTTGAGACGGCTCGGGTGGAGTACGAACGCGGCGTGGGCATCCTGCCGCTCGACGACGACGAGGTGTACGAGAACTACGCGGCGGTGAGCTGAGGGCACCCCTCGGCTCAGTCGACGACGGATTCGGGCAACTCCGGCCGGTTGGCCGCGAGTCGGTCACCGATGTCCCGCAGCCCCGCGAGGTCATGCACATCGCCGGGCAGCGCGGCCACTTCGGCCACCGCCACCTCGGGGTGGAGCGCGGTGAAGCGGTCACGCGTGCGCTGCTCGCGGGAGAGCAGCCGCATACGCTCGGCGTGCAGCCTCAACAGGCCCGCGGTGAGCCGGTCCACGCCCTGGTCCACACCGTCCGGACCGGGGGAGTTGGTCTCGGACGGGTCGGACGCGGTGGGCCGGGATGCGTCGGAATCGACGGGCTCGGCGGCTTCGGATGCGGGAGATTCTGAACTGCCGTACGTGTCGGGAGAGTTACGAAGTCCAGCTTTCCCGCCGTCCTGATCGACAATGCGGGGCTCCACAAGATTTTCCGCGGCGGCGAGCGCGCGCTCGGCCGACAGCCGGTCGGCGCCGCTGCCGTGGACCCGGTTGAGCACCAGTCCGGCAAGCGGCATGTCCTCGGCCGCCAGCCGCTCCACGAAGTACGCGGCCTCCCTGAGCGCGTCCCGCTCCGGCGCCGCCACCACCAGGAACGCCGTCCCGGGCGCCTGCAGCAGCTTGTACGTGGCGTCCGCGCGCGTGCGGAACCCGCCGAAGGTGGTGTCCATCGCGGCCACGAACGTCTGGACGTCCTTGAGGAGTTGACCGCCCAGCAGCTTGCCGAGGGTGCCGGTCATCATCGACATCCCGACGTTCAGGAACTTCATCCCCGCCCGGCCGCCGAGTTTGGCCGGCGCGGTCAGCAGCCGGATCAGCCGGCCGTCCAGGAACGACCCGAGCCGCTTGGGCGCGTCCAGAAAGTCCAGCGCCGAGCGGGAGGGCGGGGTGTCGACGACGATCAGGTCCCACTCGTCCCGCGCCCGCAGTTGGCCCAGCTTCTCCATCGCCATGTACTCCTGCGTGCCGGCGAAGCCCGCGGAGAGCGACTGGTAGAAGGGGTTGGTCAGGATCGCGGCCGCCCGCTCACCGTCCGCGTGCGCCTCGACGATCTCGTCGAAGGTGCGCTTCATGTCGAGCATCATGGCGTGCAGTTCGCCGTCGCCCTCGACGTCCTTCACCCGGCGTGGGGTGTTGTCCAGGGAGTCGATGCCCATGGACTGGGCGAGCCGGCGCGCCGGGTCGATGGTCAGGACGACCACCTTGCGCCCGCGCTCGGCGGCCCTGAGCCCGAGCGCGGCCGCCGTCGTGGTCTTGCCCACACCGCCCGAGCCGCAGCACACCACGATCCGCGTCCTGGGGTCGTCGATCAGCGGGTCGACGTCGAGCACACGCGTGGAGGAGAGGCCGTGCTGAACATGGGCCGGGTTCGGACTCATGACATCCCTTGCTTCCGCAGCTCCGTGGCCAGCTCGTACAGGCCCGCCAGGTCCATGCCCTCGGCGAGCAGCGGCAGTTCGTGCAGCGGCAGGCCCAACTCGCCGAGCACCGACCGCTGCTCGTGCTCCAGCGCGTACCGCTCGGCGTACTCCTCGGCCTGCCGCAGCAGCGGGTCCACCAGCTTCTCGGCGTTGCCGCCCCGCCGCGCGCCGCCCAGCCCCGCCGCCGACAGTGCCCTCGCGACAGAAGAACGCGGCACGCCCCGTACGAGTTCCAGATCCGAGCCGTCCAACACCTCGGGCCGCACCATGTTGACGATGATCCGCCCCACCGGCAGCTTCGCGGCGCGCAGTTCGGCGATGCCGTCGGCGGTCTCCTGGACCGGCATCTCCTCCAGCAGCGTCACCAGGTGCACGGCCGTCTCGGCCGACTTCAGCACCCGCATCACGGCCTGCGCCTGATTGTGTATCGGCCCTATCTTCGCGAGGCCCGCCACCTCGTCGTTGACGTTCAGGAAGCGGGTGATGCGGCCGGTGGGCGGCGCGTCCATCACGACGTAGTCGTAGGCGAACCGCCCGCTCTTCTCCTTCCTGCGCACCGCCTCGCACGCCTTGCCGGTCAGCAGGACGTCCCTGAGGCCCGGCGCGATGGTGGTGGCGAAGTCGATCGCGCCGAGTTTCTTCAGGGCTCTGCCGGCACCCCCGAGCTTGTAGAACATCTGGAGGTAGTCCAGAAGGGCCAGTTCGGGGTCGATGGCGAGGGCGTACACCTCCCCGCCCCCTGGAGCGACGGCGATCTTCCGCTCCTCGTAGGGCAGCGCTTCCGTCTCGAAGAGCTGCGCGATGCCCTGGCGCCCCTCGACCTCGACGAGAAGCGTCCGCTTCCCCTCGGTCGCGAGGGCCAACGCGAGGGCGGCGGCGACCGTCGTCTTTCCGGTCCCGCCCTTGCCGCTGACGACCTGGAGCCTGCTCACGTCTTCGAGCCTAACCAGTCCCTGTGCCGATCACGCGGCAGCCTGTGGACAACTCGGCCACGGACCGTGCGCGCCCAGCGGCTAAAGTCGGCCACATGACCAAGAAGTGGGAATACGCGACTGTGCCGCTGCTCGTCCATGCCACGAAGCAGATCCTGGACACCTGGGGCGAGGACGGCTGGGAGCTCGTCCAGGTCGTGCCCGGGCCGAACAACCCCGAGCAGCTGGTGGCCTACCTGAAGCGGGAGAAGCAGTGATGGGCGCCGTCGAGGCGAAGCTCGCCGAACTCGGTCTGACCCTGCCGGAGGTCGTCCCGCCGCTGGCCGCGTACCAGCCGGCCGTCCAGACGGGTGCCTACGTGTACACGTCCGGCCAGCTCCCCATGGTGGAGGGCAAGCTGCCCGTCACCGGCAAGGTCGGTGCGGAGGTCACCCCGGAGGAGGCCAAGGACCTGGCCCGCACCTGCGCGCTGAACGCCCTGGCCGCCGTGAAGTCCGTCACCGGCGACCTCGACCGTATCGCGCGCGTGGTGAAGGTCGTCGGCTTCGTCGCCTCCGCCTCGGACTTCACCGGCCAGCCCGGTGTGATCAACGGCGCGAGCGAGCTGCTCGGCGCGGTCCTCGGCGACAAGGGCGTGCACGCGCGCAGTGCCGTCGGCGTGGCCGTGCTGCCGCTGGACGCCCCGGTCGAGGTGGAGATCCAGGTGGAGCTCACCGAGGCGTAGCCGCAGCTCTGACCTCGGGGACCTCTCGAACATTCGCGCACCACGGGATAGCCTCCGCCCATGGCGAATGGGCAGTGGTTTCCGCAGGACTGGCCGGAACGCATCCGCGCGGTGGCAGAGGGCACCCTCACTCCGGTCGTCCCCAAGCGCGCGGCCACCGTCATGCTCCTGAAGGACACCGACTCCGGCCCCTTCGTCCACATGCTGCGCAGACGCGCCTCCATGGCCTTCGCCGGAGGCGCGTACGCGTATCCGGGCGGTGGCGTCGACCCCCGCGACGACGAGCACCAGATCCGCTGGGCGGGCCCCACGCGCGCGTGGTGGGCCGAGCGGCTCGGCGTCGACGAGCAGGAGGCCCAGGCGATCGTCTGCGCGGCCGTACGGGAGACGTACGAGGAGGCGGGCGTCCTGCTCGCCGGCTCCTCCGCCGACTCCGTGGTCGACGACACCAGGGGCGAGGACTGGGAGGCGGACCGCGCGGCCGTCGCCGCCCGCGAGTTCTCCTTCGCGGAGTTCCTCGACCGCAGAGGCCTGGTCCTGCGCTCGGACCTCCTGGGCGCCTGGACCCGCTGGATCACCCCGGAGTTCGAGTCGCGGCGCTACGACACCTGGTTCTTCGTCGCCGCCCTCCCGCAGGGCCAGCGCACCCGCAACGCCTCCACGGAGGCCGACCGCACGGTGTGGATCCGGCCCCAGGAGGCCGCCGACCGCTACGACAAGGGCGAGCTGCTGATGATGCCGCCCACGATCGCCACCCTGCGTCAGCTGGCCGCGTACGCCACGGCCGAGGAGGCGCTCGCCGCCGCCCCCGACCGCGACATGACCGCCGTACTGGCACAGGCCCGCCTGGAGGAGGGAGACGGCCAGATCGTGCTGACCTGGCCCGGCCACGACGAGTTCACCAAGCGCATCCCGACCGACGCCCCGACCGGTGGAGCCTCCGCATGACCGATGCCGCAGCCCTCCCGGGCCAGCCGAGGGGTGGGGTCCTGACGGGGCCCGCAACCCCCCGGGCCGTCAACGTCCTGGCCCCCAACGCCTCGGTCATGACCCTGGACGGCACCAACACCTGGATCCTGGCGGAGCCGGACTCCGACCTGGCGGTCGTGGTCGACCCCGGTCCGCTGGACGAGGGCCACCTGCGCAACGTCGTCGACACCGCCGAGAAGGCCGGCAGGCGCATCGCCCTCACCCTCCTCACCCACGGCCACCCGGACCACGCGGAGGGCGCCGCCCGCTTCGCCGGGCTGACGGCCACCAAGGTGCGGGCCCTGGACCCGGCGCTGCGGCTGGGCGACGAGGGACTGGGCGCCGGTGACGTGGTCACGGTCGGCGGCCTGGAGCTCAGGGTGGTCCCGACCCCGGGCCATACGTCGGACTCCCTGTGCTTCCATCTCCCGGCCGATCAAGCCGTCCTCACCGGCGACACCGTCCTCGGCCGCGGCACCACGGTCGTGGCGCATCCAGACGGCCGCCTGGGCGACTACCTGGACTCGCTACGACGGCTGCGCTCGCTGACGGTCGACGACGGGGTGCACACGGTGCTCCCCGGCCACGGGCCCGTCCTGGAGGACGCCCAGGGCGCCGTCGAGTTCTACCTCGCCCACCGCGCCCACCGCCTCGCCCAGGTCGAGACGGCGGTCGAGAACGGCTACAGCACGCCCTCACAGGTCGTCGAGCACGTGTACGCGGACGTGGACCGCTCCCTGTGGCCGGCGGCGGAGCTGTCGGTGCGGGCGCAGTTGGACTACCTGGAGGAGCACGGGCTGATCTAGGACCTGTTGCGAAATCCCGCCTGCCCTGCGGGCGGACGACGGGACTTTCGCAACAGGTCCTAGTCCGGCCTGGGGGCCTTCACGCCGTGCACGCGCGCGTACTCGTCGGCGAGCCACGGCCCGAGGTCCTCGACGTACGAACGCAGCACGGCGGCGTCACCGGTCGGCTGGTATCCACGTACGGCCGCCGCACGCATCTGCTCCGCCCGCTCCGGGTAGTACGCCCCGAAGGCCTCGGCCATTTCCACCAGATCGCTGGTCCAGCCGTTCCAGCGGGGCATCACGAGGGTGAACCCGGTGCGGACGAGATGCCGGGACATGAACCGCACCAGGGGCAGCCGGGCCGTGTCGCTGTCCTCGACCCGCGCAATCCGATCCCGCCAGCGGGGGAGGAGCCGGGCGAGGTCCCCGTTGGTCTCGCGGGCAAGCCGCGAGTCGGGCCGGTAGCGCGGCAGGTACTCGGCGAGGTCCTCCCCGAGCAACGGCGTGCACAGACAAGCGACGAACCACCCGAGGTCGTACGTCTCCGCCTCGCTCAGCAGCCGATCCCGCCCGTACAGCAGCGTGCCGACACCGTCGATCTGCGGGAACAGCTTGTCGAGGGCCTCCCCGAGCGCCCGTACGCCCTCCCGGTCCGTGTCGGTCGGCTCCTCGTACAGCGCGACGAGCAGATCGAGATCACTGCGCCCCACGCGCGCGGTGCCACGCGGAACCGACCCATAGAGGTACGCGCTGTGCAGCCGCACCCCGAAGAGATCGAGCAACTGGTCACGTGCAGCCGCGACGACGGGGCGGAAGGCGTGGGGGATACGGCCGAGGGAGCCTTCGCGCTCGATGTGGCCCTGGGGGTCGAGACCCTTGGAGCGAACCGTTTCAGCCATGAGACAACTGTGCCAACTTCAGCCTGCCCGGCGTTCGAGGACTGGGCCGTTCAGACCGAACGGGGGTCTGGGGGCGGAGCCCCCAGAAGCGCGGCCGGGACCAAGCGTCAGCGGGACCGCTTGGCGAGCCTCTCGACGTCCAGGAGGATCACCGCACGCGCCTCGAGGCGGAGCCACCCCCGCTGGGCGAAGTCGGCGAGCGCCTTGTTGACCGTCTCGCGCGACGCGCCGACCAGCTGGGCCAGCTCCTCCTGCGTGAGGTCGTGGACGACGTGGATGCCCTCCTCGGACTGCACGCCGAAGCGGCGGGACAGGTCCAGCAGGGCGCGGGCGACGCGGCCGGGGACGTCCGAGAAGACCAGGTCGGACATCTGGTCGTTGGTCTTGCGCAGGCGCCGCGCGACGGCGCGCAGCAGGGCGCCGGCGACCTCGGGCCGGACGTTCAGCCAGGGCTGGAGGTCGCCGTGGCCGAGACCCAGCAGCTTGACCTCGGTCAGCGCCGTGGCCGTCGCCGTACGAGGGCCCGGGTCGAACAGCGACAGCTCGCCGATGAGCTCGCCGGGGCCGACGACGGCGAGCATGTTCTCGCGGCCGTCTGGCGAGGTGCGGTGCAGCTTGACCTTGCCCTCGGTGACGACATACAGCCGGTCACCGGGGTCGCCCTCGTGGAAGAGCGAGTCACCGCGCGCGAGGGTCACCTCACTCATGGAGGCGCGAAGCTCCGCGGCCTGCTCGTCGTCGAGCGCCGCGAAGAGCGGGTTCCGCCGCAGAACGTCGTCCACGAGTTCTCTCCTTGTCGACCTGCTCAGGGGATCTTGCTTCCCCTTCGTACCAGGGGACCGTGCTCCCCATTTTGCCGGACGGTCCAAACAGTGTGATCTGTCACAAGGATGCCGCACACATGTCCCGAGGTAAGCGGCAGGGGTCCAATTGGGGGCTGATCTCCTGGGTCCGGGGCGGATGTCAGTGGGGGGCTTTAGGCTGGCCGGGTGTCCAAATCGCCGGTGAGAGCACAGGCCAAGGGGGCTGGACGGGTGGTTGTACGTCGTGATTCCGCTGTGGGCGAACAAGGCCCCGGTGGCGGAAAGAAACCGGCAAAAACGACAAAAAGTTCTGCGGTGAAGAAGGTCGTGACGAAGAAGGCGGTTGTGAAAAAGACGGCGGCCGTCAAAAAGGCGACCGTCGCTCCGAAGAAGGCCACGGCCGCTGTGAAGGGCGCCTCCGCCGCGAAGGCCGTCGCCAAGCCGCCGAAGGGCGAGTCGCAGACGGCTCTCGTGCGCCGCGCCCGCCGTATCAACCGCGAGCTGGCCGAGGTCTTTCCTTACGCGCACCCCGAGTTGGACTTCGAGAACCCCTTCCAGCTCGTCGTCGCCACGGTCCTGTCCGCCCAGACCACCGACCTCAGGGTCAACCAGACGACACCGGGACTGTTCGCCAAGTACCCCACCCCCGAGGACCTGGCCGCCGCCAACCCCGAGGAGGTCGAGGAGATCCTCCGGCCGACCGGCTTCTTCCGGGCCAAGACCAAGTCGGTGATAGGGCTGTCGAAGGCGCTGGTGGAGCAGTTCGGCGGCGAGGTGCCCGGCAAGCTGGAGGACCTGGTCAAGCTGCCCGGCGTCGGCCGCAAGACCGCGTTCGTGGTGCTCGGCAACGCGTTCGGGCGCCCCGGCATCACTGTGGACACGCACTTCCAGCGGCTGGTCCGGCGCTGGCAGTGGACGGCCGAGACGGACCCCGACAAGATCGAGGCCGCCGTGGGAGCGCTCTTTCCCAAGAGTGACTGGACGGACCTCTCGCACCACGTGATCTGGCACGGCCGCCGCATCTGCCACGCCCGCAAGCCCGCCTGCGGCGCCTGCCCCATCGCCCCGCTCTGCCCGGCGTACGGCGAGGGCGAGACGGACCCCGAGAAGGCGAGGAAGCTCCTCAAGTACGAGAAGGGCGGCTTCCCCGGCCAACGCCTCAACCCACCCCAGTCCTACCTGGACGCAGGCGGCAAGGCGGCACCGCCGCTGGGGGCCGGATGACGGGGCGGAGGACGCCGGCGCTATGGAGGATCCCGGTGTCGAGGAGGACCTGGCTGCCTGCGGCGACCGACATCGCCGAGACCGGCGCGTCCGTGCCCGAGATTGCTGCCGCTCCTTCGGCGCGGCGCGGCGGCCAAGTCCCGGGGTCGACCCATATCGCCGAGACCGGCGCCCCCGCGGCCGGTGCACTCGCGCCCGGGACGGCTGCCGTGCCCGCGTCGCCGTGCTGCGGCGGGTGGCGGGGGATTCGCGGGTCATGGTCGGTCCATGTTGCCGGGGCCGGGGTACGCCTGGTCGGCCCTTTGGCGGCCGGTGCACTCGCGCCCGGGACGGCTGCCGTGCCCGCGTCGCCGTGCTGCGGCGGGTGGCGGGGGATTCGCGGGTCATGGTCGGTCCATGTTGCCGGGGCCGGGGTACGCCTGGTCGGCGCTTTCGCGGCCGGTGAGCTCGCGCCCGAGACCGCCGCCGCGTCCTCGTCACCGCGCTGCGGCCGGAGGCCGTGGCCCGCTGGCACGCCTGAGGCTGACCCGTTCGTATCCCAGACCGCTGCCGCGCCCGTGCTGCTGTGCAGCGGCCCGCAGGCGTCTCAGGGGCGATCTCCGGGGCGATCTCAGGGTTGCGGGGCGGAACGATCAAGGGAGTGCCGGGCGTTGGATCGGGCAGGGCGACGGGGGTGGGTATGACGCGGGCGAGCGAGACGCAGGGTGGGTCGGTGACGGTCAGCAAGGAAGGTCTGCCGGGCTGGCTGGATCCGGTGGTGCGGGCCGTGGAGACGGTGGAACCGCTGCAGCTGAGCCGTTTCCTGCCGCCCGAGGACGGGGCGGGGCGGCAGTCGGCGGTGCTCGTGCTGTTCGGCGAGGGCGAGCGCGGCCCCGAACTGCTGCTGATGGAGCGGGCAGGTTCGCTCAGGTCCCATGCCGGGCAGCCCTCCTTCCCCGGCGGCGCCCTCGACCCCGAGGACGGCGACCCGAAGGCCGACGGGCCGCTGCGGGCAGCTCTCCGCGAGGCCGAGGAGGAGACCGGGCTCGACCCGTCCGGCGTCCAGCTCTTCGGCGTCCTGCCCAAGCTGTACATCCCGGTCAGCGGCTTCGTGGTGACCCCGGTGATGGGCTGGTGGCGCGAGCCGAGCCCGGTCGCGGCGATGGATCCGAACGAGACGGCGAGGGTCTTCACGGTCCCCGTGGCGGATCTCACGAACCCGGACAACCGCGCCCTGACCGTCCACCCCAGCGGCCACCGAGGTCCGGCATTCCTGGTCGAATCGGCCCTGGTCTGGGGCTTCACGGCCGGAATCATCGACCGCCTGCTCCACTACTCCGGCTGGGAGCAGCCCTGGGACCGCGAGAAGCAGGTCCCGCTCGACTGGCGGTCATGACAGGGTGTCCACCGTGAATGTGCTGGACATCCTGTTGCTGGTCGCAGCCGTGTGGTTCGCGATCGTGGGCTACCGCCAGGGCTTCGTCGTCGGCATCCTGTCGGTGATCGGTTTCCTGGGCGGGGGTCTCGTCGCCGTCTACACGCTGCCCGTCATCTGGGACGCGCTGACCGACAACTCCGAGGTGAGTACGACCGCCGCCGTGGTCGCGGTGATCATCGTGATCGTCTGCGCCTCCGTCGGCCAGGCTCTGACCACCCACCTCGGCAACAAGCTGCGCCGGTACATCACCTGGTCCCCGGCCCGCGCCCTGGACGCGACGGGCGGCGCCCTCGTCAACGTCGTCGCGATGCTCCTCGTCGCGTGGCTGATCGGCTCCGCCCTCGCCGGCACCACCCTGCCGACCCTAGGCAAGGAGGTCCGCGGCTCCAAGGTCCTCCTCGGCGTCTCCCGGGCCCTGCCCTCCCAGGCCGACACCTGGTTCGCCGACTTCTCCTCGGTCCTCGCGCAGAACGGCTTCCCACAGGTCTTCAGCCCGTTCTCGAACGAGCCGATCACCGACGTCAAGCCCCCGGACCCCGCCCTCGCGCACAGCGTGGTGGCCACCAGCGCGAAGAGGTCCATCGTCAAGGTCATGGGCACCGCCACGAGCTGTGGCAAGGTCCTGGAGGGCACCGGCTTCGTCTTCGGCGACCGCCGCGTGCTGACCAACGCGCACGTGGTCGGCGGCGTCGACGAGCCCACCGTCCAGATCGGCGGCGAGGGCAGGAAGTACGACGCCACGGTCGTCCTCTACGACTGGCACCGCGACATCGCCGTACTCGACGTCCCCGACCTCAAGGCACCGGCCCTCAAGTTCTCGCCCACGGATGCCAAGAGCGGCGACGGCGCGATCATCGCGGGCTTCCCGGAGAACGGCTCGTACGACGTCCGCGCCGCACGCGTGCGTGGCCGCATCCCGGCCAACGGCCCGGACATCTACCACCGCGGCACCGTGCGCCGGGACGTCTACTCGCTGTACGCGACGGTCCGCCAGGGCAACTCCGGCGGCCCGCTGCTCACTCCCCAGGGGGAGGTGTACGGCGTGGTCTTCGCGAAGTCCCTCGACGACGCCGACACCGGGTACGCGCTCACCGCGGACGAGATCCAGACGGACATCGTCAAGGGGCGCAGCGCGAACCAGCAGGTGGACAGCGACAGCTGTGCGTTGTGAGCGTCAGCCCCTGGGGTGACGCAGGCGCACCGAGACCCAGCGGGCCCGGCGGCGCAGGATGCGTGGGATGCCCACCCGGAGGTCCGTGCCCGCCATCTGCGGGGCACCCCCTCGCTGGTGGGAGCTCAGGCCCGAGGCCGAGCGGCGATTGCGTGCTGCGTCACTGTAGTCGTGCGTCCAGCCCATACCCCGACGTGTGCCCCCGCCCCAAGGTCGATAACCGCCCCCACGGCCCCCAATTGGCCTATGCGCCGGGCATTTGGCTGTTCGTAGGACAGGGGTTCGGTTCCGGATACCGGGCGCATCGGCTCGGTCACCGATCGGGTTCGGGGTCTTTCAGCCAGTTGATGAGTTCCGTGGAGAAGGCGCCCGGGTCCTCCTCGTGCGGGAAGTGCCCGAGACCGTCGAACAGCCGCCAGCGGTACGGCGCTTCGACGTACTCGCCGGAGCCGGCCGCGCTCCGCGTCCGCATCACCGGGTCCAGCGAGCCGTGCAGATGCAGGGTCGGCACCCGCAGAGGGCGCTTCATCCGGCGGTTGAACTGGATGCCGTCCGGGCGGGCCATGGACCGCACCATCCAGCGGTACGGCTCGACCGAGCAGTGGGCCGTGGAGGGGATCATCATCGCGCGGCGGTACGTGTCCAGCGTCTCGTCGTCCGGGAGGTTCGGGCCGGACCAGTCCCGGATCAGGTCGGCGACGAGCGCGCCGTCGTCGGCGGTGAGCTGCCGCTCGGGGAGCCAGGGCCGCTGAAACCCCCAGATGTAGGAGCCGGCGCGGGTCTGCTTGACGTCGGAGAGCATCGCCGAGCGCCAGCGCCGCGGGTGTGGCATCGAGGAGACGGCGAGGCGACGTACCAGCTTCGGGCGCATGACGGCCGCCGTCCACGCCAGATAGCCGCCCAGGTCATGGCCGACCAGAGCGGCGTCGGGCTCGCCGAGGGAGCGGATCACACCGGTGATGTCGAGCGCGAGGTTGGCGGGGTCGTAGCCGCGCGGGGTGCGGTCGCTGCCGCCGACCCCGCGCAGATCCATGGCGACGGCCCGGAAGCCCGCGTCGGCGAGCGCGGTCAGCTGGTGCCGCCAGGCCCACCAGAACTGGGGGAAGCCGTGCAGCAGCAGCACCAGCGGGCCGTCACCGACCTCGGCGATATGGAAGCGCGCGCCGTTCGCGGCGACGTCGCGATGCGTCAGCTTCGTCCCGTCGGGGAGGGCGCCCGGCCGTACGACCGAGGTGGGTTGCGCCGATGGTGTGGCGGGATCCGTCATGAGGACGAGCGTGCCACAGCCTCGATGGCCGCGGGCGCGCGGTCCTCGATGGCGGGGGTGGTCGGCGCCTCGGGCCGCGGGTGCGGCTTGGCCTTCTGCAGGACGCCCGCGGTCTCCTTCATCGACGCGGCGACCTTCTGCGGGCCCTGGCTCTTCTTCGCCTTCTTCGCGAAGACCACGCCGATCAGCGCGAGGACGACCGCGACCAGGACGTTCGCCGCGAAGGACAGCAGGAAGCAGATCGCGAGGTTCCAGTCGCTCCAGGTCCGAATGCCGTACGCCAGCGCGAAGTTGAGCATCGGCAGCGAGAACACCAGTACGGCACCGGCCACGGTGAACGCGCCGCCGCTCGTCGCACCGCGCTTGACGTCCTGCTTGAGCTGGGCCTTGGCCAGCGCGATCTCGTCGTGCACCAGCGCCGACATCTCGGTCGTCGCCGAGGCGAACAGCTGGCCGATGCTGCGTTCGGCGCCGACCGGCCTGCCGTCGGGTGCGCTCATCGCGGTCTCCCTCGTCTGCATGACTGCAATCTTCTGTCCGACTGCAAGTGAACGGTCCTTTTGTACCGTCCCGTCAGATCATGCCGGACGGTCGTCCTCGTCGCCTGCCCCGCCCGGCACTTGGGCAACCGCTTCTCGCTCGGCGGCCTTCTTTTCGGCGATCCGGCGGTGCTCGGCGGCCTTGTTCTCGTAGATGGCCGCCATACGCAGGTGGTACGCCGGGTCGTCCTGCTCATAGATGTCCGGGATGCCGTCGAGGTCCTCGTCCCGCTCCTCGGCCTCGCACAGCCTTCGGTACTTCGCGTTGCGCACCTTCAGCAGCACGGTCGCGAGGGTCGCCGCGATCAGCGACCCGGTGAGTACGGCGGCCTTGACCTCGTCGGTCAGTACGGCGTCCCCGTCGAAGGCCAGCTCCCCGATGAGCAGCGACACGGTGAACCCGATGCCGGCCAGGGTCGCCACCGCGAACACGTCGGCCCACTCCAGGTCCTCACTGAGCGAGGCCCTGGTGAAGCGCGCCGTCAGCCATGTACCGCCGAAGATCCCGACCGCTTTGCCGACGACAAGCCCGAGGACGACGCCCAGCGTCTCCGGCTTGGTGAACACATCGCCGAGCGCTCCGCCGGAGATCGCGACACCGGCGCTGAACAGGGCGAACAGTGGAACCGCGAGGCCCGCCGACAGGGGTCGTACGAGATGTTCGATGTGCTCGCCGGGGGAGTGCTCCTCGCCCTCGTGGCGGTGGCAGCGCAGCATCAGCCCCATGGCGACGCCGGCGATGGTCGCGTGGACGCCGCTGTTGTACATCAGGCCCCAGACGACGAGCGCGAGCGGGACGTAGACGTACCAGCCGCGCACCCCCTTCCGCAGCAGCAGCCAGAAGACCGCGAGGCCGACCGCGGCCCCGCCGAGCGCGGCGAAGTTGATCGAACTGGTGAAGAAGACGGCGATGATCAGGATCGCGAAGAGGTCGTCGACGACGGCGAGGGTGAGCAGGAAGGCGCGCAGGGCGCTGGGGAGCGATGTTCCGATGACGGCGAGTACGGCCAGCGCGAAGGCGATGTCGGTGGCGGTCGGCACCGCCCAGCCCTGGAGCGAGCCGCCGCCGGTGACGTTGGTGAGCGTGTAGACGAGCGCCGGTACGGCCATGCCGCACAGGGCGGCCACGACGGGCAGCGCGGCGGCCTTGGGGTCGCGGAGGTCCCCGGCGACCAGCTCACGCTTGAGCTCGA
This sequence comes from Streptomyces sp. NPDC001617, assembly GCF_053596855.1. Lineage (NCBI taxonomy): Bacteria > Bacillati > Actinomycetota > Actinomycetes > Kitasatosporales > Streptomycetaceae > Streptomyces > Streptomyces sp. NPDC001617. The sequence continues at coordinate 39,794 of NZ_JBSFHA010000014.1, read as the reverse complement.
TCCCGGCGACGAAGAAGAAGACGGCGAGCAGCCCGTCGGCGGCCCAGTGCGCGACCGAGAGGTGGAGGCCGAGGGCCTCGGGACCGAAGTGGAAGTGGCTGACGCTCTCGTAACTGTCGTGCAGCGTCGGGATGTTCACCCAGATCAGCGCGGTGACGGCGGCGACGAGCAGCAGCATACCGCCGACGGTCTCGGTCCGCAGCGCATCCGCGACGAACGTCCGCTCGGGCAGGGACAGACGTCCGAGAACCTTGCGGGGAGCGGTGGTGCGGGGCGGGGCCATCGGGGAGACCTCCGGTCGGTGGGCATGACACAGCTACTCGCCGACCAGACTTCCCGGCGCACCTCGAGGCTCACGTTGTTTTGCTTAGTTTACCTAAAAGGGGCGCCCGGCGCGTGCTGCGCCGAACGCCCCTTCGGATCCGGGGTGACTCAGTCCTCGCTGGGCGCCGCCGGCAGCTTCGCCTGGATCAGGTCCATCACCGTCGAGTCCGTCAGCGTCGTCACGTCACCCAGCTGGCGGTTCTCGGCCACGTCCCGCAGCAGACGGCGCATGATCTTGCCGGAGCGGGTCTTCGGCAGCTCCGCCACCGGCAGGATCCGCTTCGGCTTGGCGATCGGGCCGAGCGTGGCGCCGACGTGGTTGCGCAACGCGTTGACCAGGCCCTCGTCCTCGGCGTTCGCCGTACCCCGCAGGATCACGAAGGCGACGATCGCCTGCCCGGTCGTCTCGTCCGCCGCACCCACGACGGCCGCCTCGGCGACCGAGGGGTGGGAGACGAGGGCCGACTCCACCTCGGTCGTCGAGATGTTGTGCCCGGACACGAGCATCACGTCGTCCACCCGGCCCAGCAGCCAGATGTCCCCGTCGTCGTCCTTCTTCGCCCCGTCACCGGCGAAGTACTTGCCCTCGAACCGCGACCAGTACGTGTCGAGGAACCGCTGGTCGTCGCCCCAGATGGTGCGCAGCATCGACGGCCACGGCTCGGTGAGGACCAGGTAGCCACCGCCGCCGTTCGGCACCTCCATCGCCTCGTCGTCGACGACGGTCGCGGAGATACCGGGCAGCGGGGTCTGTGCCGAACCCGGCTTGGTCTCGGTCACACCCGGCAGCGGCGAGATCATCATCGCGCCGGTCTCGGTCTGCCACCAGGTGTCGACGATCGGCGTCCGGTCGGCACCGATGTGCTTCCGGTACCAGATCCAGGCCTCGGGGTTGATGGGCTCACCGACGGAGCCGAGAACCCTCAACGAGGACAGATCGAACTTCGCGGGGATGTCGTCGCCCCACTTCATGAACGTACGAATGGCCGTGGGTGCCGTGTACAGGATGGTGACGCCGTACTTCTGCACGATCTCCCAGAAGCGGCCCTGGTGCGGGGTGTCCGGCGTGCCCTCGTACATGACCTGGGTCGCGCCGTTGGCGAGCGGCCCGTAGACGATGTACGAGTGCCCGGTGACCCAGCCGACGTCGGCCGTGCACCAGTACACGTCGGTCTCCGGCTTGAGGTCGAAGACGGCGTGGTGGGTGTACGCGGCCTGGGTCAGGTAGCCGCCGGAGGTGTGCAGGATGCCCTTCGGCTTACCCGTCGTACCGGACGTGTACAGGATGAACAGCGGGTGCTCGGCCTCGAGCGCCTCGGGCGTGTGCTCGGCCGGCTGCCGCTCGACGATCTCGTGCCACCACACGTCACGGCTGTCGTCCCAGGCGACCTCCTGGCCGGTACGGCGTACGACGAGGACGTGCTCGACGTTGTCCACCTTGCCGACCGCCTCGTCGACGGCCGGCTTGAGCGCGGACGGCTTGCCGCGCCGGTAGCCACCGTCGGAGGTGATGACGACCTTGGCGTCGGCGTCCTGGATACGGGTCGCGAGCGCGTCGGCCGAGAAGCCGCCGAAGACGACGGAGTGCGCGGCGCCGATCCGCGCGCACGCCAGCATCGCGATCGCCGTCTCCGGGATCATCGGCATGTAGACGGCGACCCGGTCGCCCTTCTGAACTCCCAGCTCCAGCAGGGCGTTCGCCGCCTTGCTCACCTCGTCCTTGAGCTCGGCGTAGGTGATGGCACGACCGTCGCCGGGCTCGCCCTCGAAGTGGATGGCGACCCGGTCGCCGTTGCCCGCCTCGACATGACGGTCGACGCAGTTGTACGCCACATTGAGCGCGCCGTCCTTGAACCACTTGGCGAACGGCGGGTTCGACCAGTCCAGCGTCTCCGTCGGCTCCTTGGCCCACGTCAGCCGGCGGGCCTGCTCGGCCCAGAAACCGAGCCGGTCAGCCTTGGCCTGTTCATACGCCTCCGCGGTGACATTGGCGTTCGCCGCCAGGTCGGCGGGGGGTGCGAACCTGCGCTCTTCCTTGAGCAGGTTGGCCAGGCTCTCGTTGCTCACGGCATCTGCCTTTCCCAGGGTGTCCGTTGTGTCCCAGGCCACAGCTCATCAGACCCGGGGGGCCGATGACAAGGGCCGATCGAGAATTGGTTTAGACCTGTGTGTCCGTCTGCTTCGACTGCTGATACGGCCCGTTCGGCGGCCGGGGTCATCCGTACCCACGGACGCCGTCGAGACGGAGTTCAGCCTCTGTAACGCCTTTCACACTCCGGCCCAAGTACAGATGAAGCGCCACCGACGAGGAGGGGGAGACCGAGTGGAAGGGATACGGGGCGGGCCGGCCGAGGCGGCTCGCGACCCACGGCTCTTCGAAGAGTTCTACCGGCGCCATGTGGATGCGGTGACATCCTTCGTGGCCCGGCGTGTCGCCGATGCCCACACGGTGGCCGACCTGACGGCCGAGGTCTTCCTCAAGGGCACGATCGCTCCCTGCGAGCCGGAGTCCGTCCGCTAGACAGGGGCCGGCGCGTCGCGAGCGGCCGACCCGAGACCTACGGGGTCGGCCGCCGACGGGGAGCTCGGCCGGGTTGTCCGGGCTGGCCGGTTGGCCGGTTGGCCGGGTCGTTCGGGTCGGTCAGGCCGGTTGGTCCGCCGCCCGTACGTGGTCGAACACCTGCTCCTGCTCCGCCTCGCCGAGCAGATACGCCTGCGCCTCACCCACGTGGAAGTACATCCCGTGCAGCTCCAGCGCCCCGTCCCGCAGCGCCCGCGCCACCGAGTCGTGCGCGCGCAGGTGCTCCAACTGCTGGACCACGTTGGTCAGACACAGCTGCTCGACCGCGTCGGCGGGTGCGCGGCCGGCCAGCCGGGCCCATGGTCTGCCGGCGTCGGCCATGCGCTCCAGGCTCGGCAGCCCGTGCCGCAGCCACCGCTCGAGCGGTGTCCGGGCGCCGCCGGGCTCGGAGTTGAGCAGTGCCTGCATGGCCCCGCACCCGGAGTGCCCGCACACCGTGATGGACCGCACCTTCAGCACGTCCACCGCGTACTCGATCGCGGCCGCCACCGAGTCGTCGCCGCTCTCTTCACCGGGCAGGGGGACGAGGTTGCCCACGTTGCGCACCACGAACAGGTCGCCGGGACCACTGGAGGTGATCATCGAGGTGACGAGCCGCGAGTCGGCGCAGGTGAGGAAGAGCTGGGAGGGCCGCTGACCCTCCCGGGCCAGCCGGGCCAGCTCGCCCCGCACGAGGGGTGCGGTGTTGCGCTGGAACGCGCTGATGCCGCGCGCCAGTTCACGGCCACCGGGGCCGCCAGGGCCGTTGGGCCGGCCGGGGCCCGTGCGCTTTCCGGGGCTGCCGGGGCTGCCGGTGCTGCTCGGGCTTGTCGGCGCACCGGGGTGGCCGGCGGGCGGGGCCGGCTGCGGGCGCTCGCACTGGTGGTTGCGCCAGGGTGTCCAGGGGCGGCAGCGGCAGCCCACGGTGGCCGTCGGGTCGCTCGCCCCGGGCGCGGGACCCGGTTCGGGGTCGGCAGGGGTGACCCCGGTCGCGGAGCCGGAGAGGCCGTCGGCGCCGGGCGCCGGCCCGGCGGCACTCACTCCCGCGCGGCGCCCCGTCAGCTCGACGGTCCCGCCCTGCGCGGTGTGCGTGTTCTGCCAGTCCTGCAGTGACTCGTACGCCGCGTGGTCCATGAACGAACCGTCCAACTCCACCACGGCGTGGGCGCCTTGGGGTACGAGATGCAGGGTCCGGCTGAGCCGTGGCACCGCGAGGAAGGTCAACTGGCCCCGGACATGGATGTGATGGGCTCCTTCCTGCTCGTCGTGGGTGATACGGGTGCGGGCGAGGCGGTGCATGGCGACGGCGACGGCCACGGCGATCCCCAGCGTCACGCCCTCCAGGACGCCGAAGATCACCACGCCGAGTGTGGTGACGGCGTACACCAGCACTTCTCGGTGGCGGGTCACCGTGCGGATGTGGTGCAGGGACACCATCTGGATGCCGACGGCCATCACCAGGGCGGCGAGCGAGGCGAGCGGGATGAGCTCCAGGACCGGGACCATCAGCAGCGCCGCGACCACTACGAGAACGCCGTGCAGCATCGTGGAGTTCCGGCTCACGGCACCCGCGTTCACATTCGCCGAACTTCTCACCGCCACCCCCGCGACCGGCAGTCCGCCGAGCGCGCCGGAGACGATGTTGGCGGCGCCCTGACCGAGGAGTTCGCGGTTCAGGTCGGAGCGGCCGACGCGGACGGTCAGGCCTGGCCGCGCGGCCGCCATCTTGTCGACGGCGACCGCGCCGAGCAGCGACTGCACGCTGCAGACGAGGGTGGTGGTGAGTACGGCGGCGGTCAGACCGAGCACCGGCCCCTCGGGAAGTCCCGCCAGGGCATGGCTGCTCCAGGACGGCAGGTCGACCTTGGGCACGCCGAGACCGGCGAGGGAGGCGGCCGCGGTGGCGCCGCTGACGGCGACGAGGGCGGACGGGACCTTGCGCAGGAGCTGTCCCGCCCGGCCGGGGATGCGCGGCCAGAGCAGCAGCACGGTCAGCGTGAGCACGCTGACGGTCACCGAGGCCGGGTGCAGGTTCGCCAACTGGGCGGGCAGGGCGCGGAGGTTGGCGAGGACGGAGCTCTGCGGGGTGCCGCCGAGGACGATGTGCAGCTGGGCGACGGCGATGGTGACGCCGATGCCGGCGAGCATGCCGTGCACGATGGCGGGGCTGACGGCGAGCGCGGTACGGGCCACGCGCAGGCAGCCGAGGCCGAGTTGGGCGAGGCCGGCGAGGACCGTGATGGCACAGGTCGTACGCCATCCGTAGCGGTGGATGAGGTCGGCGGTGACGACCGTGAGCCCCGCGGCGGGGCCGCTGACCTGGAGCGGGGAGCCGCCGAGGCGTCCGGCGACCAGTCCGCCGACCGCCGCCGCGACCAGGCCGGCCTGGAGCGGGGCGCCGGTGGCGAGGGCGATGCCGAGGGACAGGGGGAGGGCGATCAGGAAGACCGCGACGGAGGCCGACACGTCGGCACCTTCGAGCCGGAAGCGGCGGTGCGGGGTCGGCGGTGGGCTGTGGGGGTGATGCGTGCGCTCTGTCCGAGTGGGGTCGGTGGCGCGGGTGGGTGCGCAGGCTGACATGTTTCCCGTCTCCTCCGGGCGGCGCGGTCGCGGAACAGGTGGTCCCCGTCGAGGTGGCGGGGTCGGTCGCGGCCGTGGGTCACGGCGTGCAGCGGCGGGATGAAATCAACGCTCGGTAAATGAATCGTAATCCAGAGTAAAGGTCAGGCATGGATTTTTCTGGCAAATGGAGCATCGAATCACCTGGATGGATGAAGCAGGTATTTCATCGGCTTGTCGTACTAATTCCTTCTCGGTCCCATGCGACCTTGGCGGCGCTGTCGGGCCCTCCCGGCGCATCACCGAAAAACGCCCTCATCGGCGTTGGCCTGAGAGAAGGAAGAAGGTGGGCGGAATATGGCCGCCACCCAGAGGATCGCCGCGGGCGCAGTGGTCGCCGCGACGTGTGCCGCCTCACTCGCCGGTTGCGGGATCGGCTCCAACGGCTCCAAGGCAGGTGCCGCCGGTCCGCAGCAGGCCAAGCAGGCACCGAAGAACGTGGTCCGCCTGATCGGCGACGGCTCCACCTCGTACACCGGAGCACAGCCCCACCTGCCCAGACCCGAGCGGCTCAAGGCCGGTCAGAAGCCCCCGCAGTTCGTCGTCTTCTCCTGGGACGGCGCGGGCGAGGACAGCCAGAAGCTGTTCTCCCACTTCCGCAAGGTCTCCAAGGCCAACCACGCGACGATGACGTACTTCCTCAGCGGCGTGTACATGCTGCCGGAGGACAAGCGCGACCTGTACAAGCCGCCGCAGCACTCGCCGGGCCGCTCCGACATCGGCTTCAACGACGAGAAGGGCATCGCCGACACCGTGAAGCAGCTGCGCCTGGCGTGGCTGGAGGGCAACGAGATCGGCACCCATTTCAACGGCCATTTCTGCGGCAAGGACGGCGGCGTCGGCGAGTGGTCGGTCGACGACTGGAAGGACGAGATCTCCCAGGCGAAGCAGTTCGTGAAGTCCTGGAAGACCAACGCCGGGATGAAGAAGGCGGCCCCACTGCCCTTCGACTACGACAAGGAGCTCATCGGCGCCCGCACACCCTGCCTCGAGGGCCAGACGAACTTCATGAAGGCGGCGAGCGGGCTCGGCTTCCGCTACGACACCAGCGGGGTCAACGAACAGGTCTGGCCCAAGAAGCGCTACGGCCTGTGGGACCTGTCGATGCAGCTCGTGCCCTTCCCGGGCCACTCCTACGAGCAGCTCACCATGGACTACAACTTCATGGTCAACCAGTCCGGCACCCTGACGCAGGGCGACCCCGACAGGTACGACTACTGGGGCGACCAGATGCGGGACGGCCTGCTCAAAGGCTTCCAGCGGGCCTACGACGGCAACCGTGCACCCCTGGTCATCGGCAACCACTTCGAGTCCTGGAACGGCGGCACCTATATGCGGGCTGTCGACGAGGTCGTCGAGAACGTCTGCAACAAGCCCGACGTGCGCTGCGTCTCCTTCCACCAGCTGGCCGACTGGCTGGACGCCCAGGACCCGCAGGTCCTGGCGAAGCTGCGCACCCTGGACGTCGGCGAGGCCCCGAAGCAGGGCTGGGAGTCCTTCCTCGCCGGCAGCCCGGCCCCGGCACCGAAGGGCGTGCCCGGGGCGCCGGCGGCCAAGCGGTAGCCGTCACACCGGGGTGATGACGCCCTCGCCGAGCACGAACCCGGGGTCGACCTGCGCCGCCAGGTCGGCCCCGGTGCGTGCGTTGCCCCAGGAGTCGGCGTTCTTCAGATGGAAGTGGACCATCTGGCGGGTGTAGCCCTCCCAGTCGCGCAACTCGTACGTCGCGTCCGCGGCGACCTGAAGGGTGCGCAGGGCACGGCGGTTGGCGTCCTCCAGGAGCTCGAACCGGGGCGGCCGGCCCTTCTCCATGGCGCGCACCCAGTCCGAGTGCCCAACGGTCACCAGCAGGTCGTCGCCGACCTCGGCGCGCAGGAAGTCGAGGTCGTCCCGGCCCTGCACCTTGTTGCCGACGACCTTGAGGACGACGCCGAAGTCACGTGCGTACTCCTTGTACTGGCGATAGACGGAGACCCCCTTCCGGGTCGGCTCGGCCACCAGGAACGTGATGTCGAAGCGGGTGAACATGCCGGAGGCGAAGGAGTCCGAGCCCGCCGTCATGTCCACCACGACGTACTCGCCGTGCCCGTCCACCAGGTGGTTCAGGCACAGCTCCACCGCTCCCGTCTTGGAGTGGTAGCAGGCGACCCCGAGATCCGCGTCGGTGAAAGGGCCGGTGGCCATCAAACGGACGGCACCGCCGTCGAGTTCCACCGGCCGAGCACAGGCGTCGTAGACCGGGTTGTCCTCGCACACCCGCAGCAGCCGCGAGCCCTCGCCGGGCGGGGTGGTCTTGATCATCGTCTCGGCGGAGGCGATACGCGGGTTGGAGCCGCGCAGATAGTCCTTGATCAGCGGCAGCCGGTCGCCCATCGCGGGCAGCGCGGCGGCCTCCGCCTCGTCGAGCCCGAGCGCGGGCCCCAGGTGCTGGTTGATGTCCGCGTCGACCGCGACGACGGGTGCGCCGACGGCGGCGAGATGGCGGATGAACAGGGAGGACAGGGTGGTCTTGCCGCTGCCGCCCTTCCCGACGAAAGCAATTTTCATATTCACGAAGGGTAGTCGCGCGATAGCTGTACGTCGCAGGCGCGCGTGAAGAAGACCACTCATTCGTGGGGCACCCCTGTGAGGTGGCTAGTGTCGTACTCATGAGTACGACAGGCGCGACCGCCGATCCGCTCGCCGCCCTGGGTTCGCTGCCCGGTGTGGCCGAGTCCGTGGAGTCCGTGCGCAAGGCCGTGGACCGGGTCTACGGGCACCGGGTGATGCGGCGCCGCAGCAACGAGATCACCTCCGAGGCGGCGCTCCGGGGCGCCCGCGGCTCCGCCGCGCTCTCCGGCGCCGACTGGGCCCTCGAAGAGGTGCGCAGGCGGACCGACTTCAGCGGTGACGACGACGCGCGCGTGATGGGCGCGGCCCTGCGGCTCACCGCCGAGGCCGGCCAGCTGCTGTCCATCTGGCGCCAGTCGCCGCTGCGGGTGCTGGCCCGGCTGCACCTGGTGGCCGCGGCGACCAAGGGCGACGAGGTCGGACGGCCGCGGCAGGCGGGCGAGCCGGTCGACGAACCGCTGATCGAGCTGCCGCTGCCGGGCGCCGACGAGGTGCACGGCCGACTGGAGGGCCTGTCCGAGCTGATCATCGCGGGCAGCTCCGCCCCCGCCCTGGTGACGGCCGCCGTCGTCCACGGCGAACTCCTCGCGCTGCGCCCCTTCTCCTCCCACAACGGCCTGATCGCGCGCACCGCCGAGCGCATCGTCCTGGTGGGCAGCGGCCTGGACCCGAAGTCCGTCTGCCCGGCCGAGGTCGGCCACGCCGAACTGGGCCGCGCGGCCTATCTGGCTGCGCTCGACGGGTATGTCTCCGGCACGCCGGAGGGCATGGCGGCCTGGATCGCGCACTGTGGCAGGGCGGTCGAGCTGGGCGTGCGCGAGTCGACGGCGGTCTGTGAGGCGCTCCAGCGCGGGGCCGCTTAGAAGAACCCGAGGACGACTCCGGAAAAGGGATGCGGCGGTACGAATCCTCGTACCGCCGCTGGCATGTTCACCGGGTTACCAAGCGTCCTCGATATGTTGCCCATCAGGTCGGGAACTTTGCCCGTCACCTGGTGCGGCTGGCCCGTAATCGACGGGTCGACGTCGCGTGGGTGCTCGGTGTTCATGCTCGGTCCGTGGGGCCAAATGCGTTATTAAGGTGATCCTCTCGGATGTCCTCGGTCTCGCGGGCCGTTAAAACCTTTGTACTCCCAGACCGGAGGAAGCGAAACCCCTGCCTACGCTTCTTTACTTTTGCTATCAAAAGGTGTGAAACGGTCAGAGGTCTGTCGTTCGGCGCCGACTCGCGTACCAGACGAGGCCCGCAGTGGCCGCCGCGGCACCTATCGCGGCGGCCGCGACCAGGGCCGGACGGGGCGGCACGGAGAACGAGGGGAACCGCTGCTTGAGCCGGACCGGACGGTGGAAATCGAGAATCGGCCACCCGCGCGCGAGTGCCTCGCGGCGCAGTGTCCGGTCCGGGTTCACGGCGTGCGGATGGCCGACCGACTGCAGCATCGGCAGATCGGTCGCCGAGTCGCTGTAGGCGTAGCAGCGTTCGAGGTCGTACCCCTCGGACTCGGCCAGCTCCCTGATCGCCTCCCCCTTGGTGGGGCCGTACGCGTAGTACTCCACCTCGCCCGTGTAGCAGCCGTCGTCGCCCACCACCATGCGGGTCGCCACCACCTGGTCCGCACCCAGCAACTCGCCGATGGGCTCGACCACTTCGGCGCCCGAGGTCGACACGATGACGACGTCGCGGCCGGCGTTGTGGTGCTCCTCGATGAGGGAGGCGGCCTCGTCGTAGATGATCGGATCGATCAGGTCGTGCAGGGTCTCGGCGACGATCTCCTTCACATGCTGGACGTTCCAGCCGCGGACGAGCTGGGAGAGGTACTCGCGCGTCCGCTCCATCTGGTCGTGGTCCATGCCGCCGACGAGGAAGACGAACTGGGCATATGCGGTACGCAAGGCGGCCCTGCGGTTGATCAGTCCGCCTTGGTAGAAGGACTTGCCGAAGGTGAGCGTGCTCGACTTCGCAATGACCGTCTTGTCCAGGTCGAAGAAGGCGGCTGTGCGGGGCAACGACTGGTTTTCCACAGCCCCGAGCATAGGGGGAGCCCATTCGGCGTAAGGTGGGCGCGTGGGTTTGCCTGAGAGGGCTCTCGGGTACACCATGGAAGTCACGGATCGTTCGCGACCGTGCTAACCCGGTCCGGCTCCTCCCCCCCCGAGTCGGCCGTGGAGACGACCCCCGCTCTCCCCCCCGGCGGGGGTCGTCGCATGTCCGGGTGGGTTTTTCCCTTTATCGACGCGGTGATGTGGCCGTGCGCAGGCGGCTGAGGCCGCCCCTTTCACATGTCCATGATCCGTCACCGTGTGTAGCCGTTGGGTGCCTCTGTGGAAGTCGCGCGAGGGTCGGCACAGGGCCCACCGGTATGGGTGACGGCGATATTCACAACCGTCGAGTTGTCCACAGTTATCGACCAAGATCCACATGATTTCCGGCGCCGCTGCACCGTGATTCCAGCGCGTCCCGCTCGGGCCGAGTTCATGACCGGTTCCGGTTTGCCGGGCGGTTTGGCCGGTTCCTATCGGCCGCTCATATGGAGGCCGATTGCCGGTTCTTCACACGTTTGGGAATCGCGGGGCCGCAGGGGCCGCGCGAGAGGAAGCAGCGAAGGGGGATGGAGACCGTGGCCGGAGCCGTCACACACGAACCACCGCCCGCCGCCTCGGGGCGGCAGGCCGGACCACTGATCGTCACGGAGGACCCGGACCTTCTGGACGACCTGCTGCGCCTGTGCGCCGCGGCCGGAGTGACACCGGAGGTGCATCCTTCGGTGCGCACAGGGGGCTGGGAGGCCGCACCGCTCGTCCTGGTCGGCGACGACGCGGCGCGCCGGGTGCGCGGGGCCGCGCGCAGACGAGGGGTGGTGCTGGTCGGCCGCGACCAGGACGACTCCGGGGTCTGGCGCCGGGCCGTCGAGATCGGCGCCGACCATGTCCTGATGCTGCCCGACGGGGAGCAGTGGCTGGTCGACCGCATCGCCGACGTGGCCGAGGGCGTCGGCCGCCCCGCCCTCACCGTGGGCGTCATCGGCGGTCGCGGCGGGGCCGGGGCGTCCACGCTTGCGTGCGCCCTTGCCGTCACCTCCGCGCGCCAGGGGCTGCGCACCCTGCTCGTGGACGCCGATCCCCTGGGCGGCGGACTCGACGTACTCCTCGGCGGCGAGACCGCGGAGGGCCTGCGCTGGCCGGCCTTCGCCGCCTCGCGCGGGCGGGTGGGAGGCGGAGCTCTGGAGGAGTCCCTCCCCGAACTGCATTCCCTGCGCGTCCTGAGCTGGGACCGCGGGGACTGCGTCGCCATCCCGCCCCAGGCCGTCCGGGCGGTATTGGCCGCGGCCCGCCGCCGCGACGGCACGGTCGTCGTGGACCTGCCCCGCCGCATCGACGACGGCGTCGCCGAGGCCCTCGCCCAGCTCGACCTGGGCCTCCTGGTGGTCCCCGGCGAGCTGCGCGCGGTCGCGGCGGCCGGGCGGGTTGCCTCGGCCGTGGGGATGGTCCTGCGGGATCTACGGGTGGCGGTACGAGGGCCGTACGCCCCCGGCCTCGATGACCGCGAGGTGGCCCGACTGCTCGGCCTGCCACTGGCCGGCGAGGTGCCGGTCGAGACGGGGCTGGTGCGGCCGGCCGAGGGCAGGACGCCGCCCGGCGCGGGCGGGCGCGGACCGCTGGCGCGGTTCTGCCGGGGGTTCTGGGAGCGGGCGTTGACGGAGGCGGGGGCGGCGTGAACAGGCGGTTCTGGGAGCGGGGTCCGGTGGCGGCGGGTGCGGCATGAATACGTCACCGGGACTCCTCGACGGCGTACGGCAGTGGCTGGTCGAGAGTGGGGCCGAGCCGACGCCCGCACGGGTGGCACAGGCGCTGCGGGAACAGGGGCGGGTGCTCGGGGACGCCGAAGTCCTCGGGGCGGCCGAGCGGTTGCGGTCCGAGCTGGTCGGGAGCGGGCCGTTGGAGCCGCTGCTCGCCGACCCGTCGGTGACCGACGTACTGGTGTCGGCGCCGGACCGGGTCTGGGTGGACCGGGGCGGCGGACTGGAGCTGACCTCTGTCTCCTTCGCGGACACGGCGGCCGTACGACGCCTCGCGCAGCGACTGGCCGCGGTGGCCGGACGGCGGCTGGACGACGCACGGCCGTGGGTCGACGCGCGGCTGCCCGACGGGACACGGCTGCATGCGGTGCTGCCGCCGGTGGCCGTGGGCTGCACCTCTCTGTCGCTGCGGGTCGTACGGCCGCGAGCGTTCACGCTCGACGAACTGGTCGCGGCGGGCACGGTGCCGCCGGGTGGGGACCGGGTGCTGCGGGCGCTGGTCGAGGCACGGCTGTCGTTCGTCGTGAGCGGCGGGACCGGGACCGGCAAGACGACTTTGCTGAGCGCGCTGTTGGGGCTGGTCGGACCCGGCGAGCGGATCGTGCTCGCCGAGGACTCGGCGGAGCTGCGGCCGGACCATCCGCACGTCGTACGGCTGGAGACCAGACCCGCCAACCAGGAGGGCGCGGGGCTCGTCACGCTCCAGGACCTGGTACGGCAGGCGCTGCGGATGCGCCCGGACCGCGTGGTCGTGGGCGAGGTCCGCGGACCGGAGGTCGTCCACCTGCTCGCCGCGCTCAACACCGGCCACGAGGGCGGCTGCGGCACCGTCCACGCGAACGCGGCCGCCGATGTGCCGGCCCGTCTGGAGGCACTCGGTACGGCCGCCGGGCTCGACCGGGCAGCACTGCACAGCCAGTTGGCGGCCGCGCTGTCGGTGGTGCTGCATCTCGTGCGGGACCGCGCCGGGCGACGGCGGATCGCGGAGGTGCATGTGCTGGAGCGGGATCCGTCGGGGCTGGTGCGGACGGTGCCGGCCCTGCGGTGGGGAGCGGAGGCGTTTGTGCGGGAGCGGGGGTGGGAGCGGTTGCGGGGGTTGCTCGGCTGCCGGGGCGAGGGCGGATTCGGAGTTGGGGCAGTTGGTCGCGCGCGGCTCGGTGGCGGTGGACGGAGCTGGGGCGGCCTTGAGAACGGGGTCGGACCGGGAGACGGCGCCGGCGCAGGGGCCGGGACCGGAACAGGAAACGGAGTCGAGGGTGACGGCCGGGTCTGCGACAGGGCCGGGCTCGGCCGCGGGGGCGGGAGCCGGGCCGGTGTCGAGGGCGGGAGCCCGGGTGGCGGTCAGGTCGGGATCGGCGTCGAGGACGAGGGCGAGATCGGGAGGGCGCGGTGATGGGTACGGAGCAGATCGCGGTGGGGGCGGCTGTGCTGTGTGTCGGGGCGGTGGCCCTGATGCTCGGCGGGTGGCATTCCGGGGCGCGGCGGGCGCAGTTGTTGCTGGCCGGGGGTGGGGCGGTGGGGACCGGGCCGCCGTCCTGGCAGGAGTTGGCCGGGCAACTGCGGCGGATCCGTGGGCGGTTGGGGGCCGAGTGGTGGGCCTTGGCCCTCGGGCTGGTGCTGGCCGTCCTGGGGGCGTCCGTGGTGCCGGTGGTCGCGGGGGCGGCCGGGGTGCCGTTGCTGCGGCGGGTGCGGTTGGCCGGTCTGGCCCGTCGGGCACGGGAGCGCCGTGGGGACGCGGTGATCGCGCTGTGCGGGGCGCTCGCCGGGGAGGTACGGGCCGGGCGGCAACCGGGAGAGGCGCTGCTGCGGGCCGCCCGTGACTCCGGCGGGCTCGGGGACGCCCAGGCGACGGTGCTGGCGGCGGCGCGGTTCGGCGGGGACGTACCGGGCGCGCTCGCGGGGGCGGCGCGGCAACCGGGCGCCGAGGGGCTGCTGGGCCTCGCCGCGTGCTGGCGGGTAGCGGTGGACCAGGGGGCCGGCCTCGCCGCCGGACTCGACCGGCTCGAAGGGGCGTTGCGGGCCGAGCGGGACCAACGTGCCGATCTGCGGGCGCAGTTGGCGGGGGCTCGGTCGACGGCGCTGATGCTCGCGGGACTCCCGGTCCTGGGGCTCGCCCTGGGCGCGGCCTTGGGGGCCGACCCTCTGCATGTGCTGCTGCACACCGGGGCCGGGTGGGGCTGCCTGGTGATCGGGGGCCTGTTGGAGGGGCTGGGGATGTGGTGGGCGATGCGGATCGTGCGTGGCGCGGAGACGGCGTGAGGGCGGCTGCGGGGCCGGCGGAAGGGGCTTGGCGTGGAGGCGTTTGCCAGGCCGTCTGAGAGAGGCGAGTTGGTGGGGACGGAGGGGCGTGTGGAGGGGCTTGGCGTGAGGGCGGTTGCCGGGCCGTCTGAGAGAGGCGTGTGGGTGGACGCAGGGGCGTGTGTGGAGGGGCTTGGCGTGGAGGCGGAAACAGCGCCGGAAACAGGGCGTGGTGTGGAGCGGGGGTCGGTGTGAGCTCGGAAGTTGTCCACAGGGTGTTGGTGGCCGTGGGGATCGTGCTCGGTGGGGCGTGGGCGTTGCGGGGGCTGGAGGCGGCGCGGCGGGAGCGGAGGGTGCGGCGGAGGCTGGCCGGGTTGGTGGCTGCCGTGGAGGCGACGCCTTCCGGGCCTCGGGTCGATGTACGGGAGATCGTGCGGCGGTGGGGGCCGGAGGTGGGCGTCGTGGGTGCCGGGTGGGTGCTGGTCGGTGGGGCCGCCGGGGTTGTGGTGGGGCTGGTCGTCGGGGTCGCGCTGTGGTGGTGGCGTCGTAGGCAGGCGAAGGCGGTTGTCGTGGAGGTGTTCGATCAGGTACACGCGGCCCGTCAACTTCCGCTCGCCTCCGATCTGTTGGCCGCCTGTATCGCGGCGGGCGCCGGGCCGGTCGTCGCGGCGCAGGCGGTGGGGGAGGCCCTGGGCGGTCCCGTTGGGGACGCGTTGGCGCGCGGGGCGGCGGAGGTGCGGCTCGGGGGTGAACCGGCCGAGGCCTGGCGGAGGCTGGCCGCGCTGCCGGGAGCCGGCGGCCTGGCCCGGCTGCTGGAACGGGCCGGTGAGTCCGGGCTCCCGGCTGCCGGGCCGGTCGCGCGGCTGGCCGGAGAGGCCCGCGCCGAGGGGGCACGCGCCGCGACGGCACGGGCTCGGCGGGCGGCCGTCATGGTCACCGTGCCGGTGGGGTTGTGCTTCCTGCCCGCGTTCATCGCGGTCGGCGTACTGCCCGTGGTGATCGGGCTCGCGGGTGGGGTGCTGGGAGGGGGTGGTGGATGACGGGGGCGGGCTGACGGCGAAGCAACGACTGACCAAGAGACCAGTGGACCAATGGAACGGAACCTCACGGGGGTTGAGATGTACGAGGCGGTACGGGCGCGGCTGTGTGCCCTGGTGTGCAGGGCGCGGGCGGCGCGCAGGGACGCGGGGATGGTCACCTCCGAGTACGCGATGGGGATCGTCGCGGCGGTGGCGTTCGCGGTGGTCCTCTACAAGGTGGTGACGAGCGGGGCCGTCAGCGCGGAGTTGCAGGGCATCGTGAAGCGGGCGCTCGATGCGCGGATGTAGGCGGAGCGCGGACCGGGGGTTCGTGACGGCGGAGTCGGCCGTGGTGCTGCCCGTGCTGGTGATGTTCGCGATGGCGCTGGTGTGGGGGCTGCTGGTGGTGGCCGCGCAGATCGAGTGCGTGGACGCGGCACGGGCCGGGGCGCGTGCGGCGGCCCGGCAGGACCCGGCCGACGCGGTCGTCGCAGTGACCCGAGAGGCGGCGCCGCGCGGTGCGAGGGTCACGGTCAGCCGGGCGAGGGACCAGGTCAGGGTGGTCGTCGTGGCGAAGCCACCGGCGCTGCACGGGCTGCCCTTCGAGGTACGGGAGGAGGCCGTGGCGGCGGCGGAGGAGACGGTGGGGGTGGGCGAATGAAGATCGCGACGGCGTGGCGTTCCGACCGCGGCTCCGCCACCGTCTGGAGTCTGGGTGCGATCGCCGTGCTCTGTGTGGTCTTCGGGGTCGTGCTGGCCCTCGGGCAGGCCGTCGTGGTCCGGCATCGGGCGGCCGGTGGTGCGGATCTCGCGGCGCTCGCGGCGGCGGACCACTGGGCGGACGGCACCGCGGCGGCCTGTGCCGGGGCCGACCGGGTGGCCCGGGCACAGACCGCGCGGCTCGTGCGATGCGTGGTCGTGGGCCAGATCTCGGACGTGACGGCGGCCTCGGGAAGGGGGCCGTTCGCGGCGGAGGTCAGGGCACGGGCGGGGCCTGCGGAACCGCTGCCGACGGCGCCTCTTCCCCCGCCTGCTCCCGGAGCTGCTCCACCGATTCCCCCTCCTGCTCCAGGAGTCACCCCACCGTCCGCACCTCTGCCTTCTCCTCCGGCGCCCCGCGCAGCAGCACCGTGAGCAACCGCACCGCCCCCCTCTTGTGCAACGGGTCGTTCCCGTTGCCGCACTTGGGGGACTGGATGCAGGACGGGCACCCCGCCTCGCACTCGCAGGAGGCGATGGCCTGGCGGGTGGCGGTGAGCCAGGCGCGGGCGGTGTGGAAGGCGCGCTCGGCGAAGCCCGCGCCGCCCGGGTGGCCGTCGTAGACGAAGACGGTCGGCAGGAGTGTGTCGGGGTGGAGCGGGATCGAGACTCCGCCGATGTCCCAGCGGTCGCAGGTCGCGAAGAGGGGCAGCATGCCGATCGACGCGTGTTCGGCGGCGTGCAGGGCGCCGCCGAGGATCTCGGGGTTGATGCGGGCCTCGTCGAGCTGGTCCTCGGTGACCGTCCACCACACCGCGCGGGTGCGCAGCGTACGAGGAGGGAGGTCGAGCTTGGTCTCGCCCAGGACCTCGCCGGTGATGACACGTCGGCGGAGGTAGGAGACGACCTGGTTGGTGACTTCGACCGAGCCGTAGCACAACCGGCCCTCGCCCCAGGGGATTTCGGTGTCCGTCTCCAGGACGGAGATGGACGTGGTGTCGCGGGCGACCGTCGAGTAGGACGGGTTCGCCTCTGCGACCAACGCCACCGAGTCCTCCAGGTCCAGGGAGCGGACCAGGTACGTGCGGCCCTGGTGGAGGTGGACCGCGCCCTCGTGGACCGTCGTGTGCGCGGCGCCCGCGTCGACCGTGCCGAGCAGGCGGCCCGTGCCGGACTCCACGATCTGGACCGGTCGGCCGCCCTCGCCGCGGATGTCGGTGAGGTCGGCGGCCCGCTCCCGGCGGGTCCAGTGCCAGGCCTTGGTACGGCGGCGCAGCAGCTTCGCGGCCTCCAGCTGGGGGAGCAGGCTCTCGGTCTCCGGGCCGAACAACGCCAGGTCCTCGTCGGTCAACGGGAGTTCCGCGGCGGCGGCGCAGAGGTGCGGGGCGAGGACGTACGGGTTGTCCGGGTCCAGGACCGTCGACTCCACCGGCTGGTCGAAGAGGGCCTCGGGGTGGTGGACGAGGAAGGTGTCCAGGGGGTCGTCGCGGGCCACCAGGATCGCAAGGGCACCCTGTCCGGCGCGGCCCGCCCGGCCCGCCTGCTGCCACAGGGACGCCCGCGTGCCCGGGTAACCGGCGATCAGGACCGCGTCCAGGCCCGAGACGTCGATCCCGAGTTCGAGGGCCGTGGTCGCCGCCAGGCCCAGCAACTCGCCCGAGTGGAGGGCCTGTTCCAGGGCGCGGCGTTCCTCCGGGAGATAGCCGCCGCGGTACGCCGCCACGCGCCGGGCGAGGGAGCGGTCGACCTCGGCGAGGCGTTCCTGGGCGATGACCGAGATCAGCTCGGCGCCGCGCCGGGAGCGGACGAAGGCGACCGAGCGGACGCCCTGGACGGCCAGGTCCGTGAGGAGGTCGGCGGTCTCGGCGGTGGCCGTGCGGCGGACCGGGGCGCCCTTCTCGCCCTGGAGCTCGGTGAGCGGGGGCTCCCAGAGGGCGAACACCAGTTCACCGCGTGGTGAGGCGTCGTCGGCGACCTCGACCACCGCGAGGCCGGTCAGACGGCGTGCGGCGACCGAGGGCTCGGCGGCGGTCGCGGAGGCGAGGAGGAAGGTCGGGGAGGCGCCGTAGCGGGCGCAGAGGCGGCGCAGGCGGCGCAGGACCTGGGCGACGTGGGAGCCGAAGACGCCCCGGTAGGTGTGGCATTCGTCGATGACGACGTACTTCAGGGCCTTGAGGAAGGAGGACCAGCGGGGGTGGGACGGGAGTATGCCGCGGTGCAGCATGTCCGGGTTGGTGAGCACGTAGTTGGCGTACTGGCGGACCCATTCGCGCTCCTCGAAGGGGGTGTCGCCGTCGTACACCGCCGGTCGTACCGCATTTCCCAGAGGTTGTGAAAGTTTCTTCACAGATCTGCACTGGTCGGCTGCCAGGGCCTTTGTGGGGGCGAGGTAGAGGGCGGTGGCGCCGCGGCCGTTCGGGGCCTCGGAGCCGTCCAGGAGCGTGGAGAGGACGGGGACGAGATACGCCAGGGACTTGCCGGACGCGGTACCGGTGGCGACGACCACCGAGTCGCCGTCGAGGGCGTGTTCCGCGGCGAGGGCCTGGTGGGCCCAGGGGTGCTCGATGCCGCAGGCCTGTACGGCGGCGATGACCTCGGAGCGAATCCGGTCAGGCCAGACGGCATGCCGACCCTCGCGCGGGGGCAAGTGCTCCGTATGAGTGATGCGCGAAGCCCGGCTCGGCCCGGAGGCGAGCCGGTCCAGGAGCATGCCTGGTGCGAGCCGGGACACGGGGTCCGTCGGAGATCGATCGGATCGGTGATTCTTGGCCATCGGCACCGAGTGTGTCACTGGCGTGACGGACAATGGGACCAAGGCGTCGTGCACGTCTGCCGTAAGTGATTGAATGCCATCGCGGCTGGCGAACCGTTCCGGGGGCTCTGCCGAGGTGTCCCGAGGGGCGACCGCTCGAGTAGCAAGGTGCTGGAGGATCCGTGGACCTGTCCCTGTCGACCCGTACCGTCGGCGATCGTACGGTCGTCGAGGTCGGTGGCGAAATCGACGTATATACCGCGCCCAAGCTGCGCGAGCAGCTGGTCGAGCTGGTGAACGACGGGAGTTTCCACCTCGTCGTAGACATGGAGGGCGTCGACTTCCTCGACTCCACCGGGCTCGGCGTGCTGGTCGGCGGCCTGAAGCGGGTGCGTGCCCATGAGGGCTCGCTGCGCCTGGTCTGCAACCAGGAGCGCATTCTGAAGATCTTCCGCATCACCGGCCTCACCAAGGTGTTCCCGATCCACACCTCGGTCGATGAAGCGGTAGCGGCGACCGACTGATCACCGCCCCATGGAGCGGGACGTGACCGCTCCCCAGGCGGAGGAAGTTCCATCAGGGGGTCCGGGCTTTCGGCGGCCCGGTCCCCCGACAGCACGCCCGTAGTTCCGAGGGGGATGCATGGCCACCGTTGAACTCCGCTTCAGCGCGCTGCCCGAGCACGTCCGGACCGCCCGACTGGTGGCGGCAGCGGTGGCGCGCAGGGCCGGAGTGGACGAGGCCGTCCTCGACGAGGTCAGGCTCGCCGTCGGCGAGGCCTGCACCCGTGCCGTCGGACTGCACCAGAGCGCCGGCATCACGGCGCCGGTGCAGGTGAAGCTGACCGAGGAGGAGAAGCAGTTCTCCATCGAGGTCGGCGACGAGGCGCCGCGTTCGGCTCCCGGCGACCGGGCACCCGGCTCGGTGGGCGACGACGTGGACACCGAGGAGGACGAGATGGGCCTCGCGGTCATCAGCGGCCTCGTCGACGACGTCGAGGTGATGGCCGGGGAGAACGGCGGGTCGATCAAGATGACTTGGCCGACCACACCGCCGGTCGCGGTGCTCACCTGAGCCTCGACTGTCCGTTTCTGTACCGAAGGGCCCTACCGAGTAGGGCCCTTCGGCATGTCCGCGCCCGTCGTCCGCGCCTACAGTGGTCTGGCACCCCGCATTTCGTGAATTCATTCACGATCAATCAGGCGATAATTCGATCAAGTAAATGGCGGCGTCAATGCTTTTGAGGCATTACCACTTTCGGGTTCAGTGGCGTGACGTCGATCATTTGCTGAAGAGCATGTGAAGGCTAATTCCGCTTACCGTGCTCTGTTTTGATCAGGTGCGGGTACCTAGAATCCGTCCACATCTTGAGCTCAGCCCAAGCGTCAAGGAGGACGAATGGCGGGGCTTTCTACCCCTCATCAGTTGGATCACCCCACAACCTTCGCAGCCGCAGTACTGACCGACGACAACCGGATCATCGTGACGGTCATCGCGGTCGTCGCGCTGGCCGCGCTCGTGGTCGCGGGCATCCTGGTGCGCCAGGTGCTGGCGGCGGGCGAGGGTACCGACAGCATGAAGGAGATCGCGGGGGCCGTGCAGGAAGGCGCCAACGCCTATCTCGCACGGCAGCTGCGCACGCTCGGCGTTTTCGCCGTCGTGGTGTTCTTCCTGCTCATGCTGCTGCCCGCGGACGACTGGAATCAGCGTGCCGGTCGATCCGTCTTCTTCTTGATCGGCGCGGCGTTCTCGGCGGCCACCGGCTATATCGGCATGTGGCTCGCCGTACGCAGCAATGTGCGCGTCGCCGCGGCGGCACGGGAAGCGACCCCGGCGGAGGGTGAGCCGGAAAAGGATCTCACCGCCGTCTCGCACAAGGCAATGAAGATCGCTTTCCGTACGGGCGGCGTCGTCGGCATGTTCACGGTGGGGCTCGGTCTGCTGGGCGCCTCCTGTGTGGTGCTGGTGTACGCGGCCGACGCCCCGAAGGTGCTCGAAGGCTTCGGCCTCGGCGCCGCCCTCATCGCGATGTTCATGCGTGTCGGCGGCGGCATCTTCACCAAGGCCGCCGACGTCGGCGCCGACCTGGTCGGCAAGGTCGAGAAGGGCATTCCGGAGGACGACCCGCGCAATGCCGCGACCATCGCCGACAATGTGGGCGACAACGTCGGCGACTGCGCGGGCATGGCGGCCGACCTCTTCGAGTCGTACGCCGTGACCCTGGTCGCCGCGCTGATCCTCGGCAAGGTGGCCTTCGGCGACTCCGGACTGGCCTTCCCGCTGATCGTGCCCGCGATCGGCGTGATCACGGCGATGATCGGCATCTTCGCCGTGGCCCCGCGCCGCTCGGACCGCAGCGGAATGTCGGCCATCAACCGCGGTTTCTTCATCTCCGCGGTGATCTCGCTCGTCCTGGTGGCGGTGGCCGTCTTCATCTACCTCCCCTCGAAGTACTCGGACCTCGACGGCGTCACCGATGCCGCCATCAGGGCCAAGGACGGCGACCCGCGGATCCTCGCGGTCGTCGCGGTGGGGATCGGCATCCTGCTGGCCGCTGTGATCCAGCAGCTGACCGGCTACTTCACCGAGACCAACCGCCGACCTGTCATGGACATCGGCAAGACCTCGCTGACCGGCCCGGCCACCGTCGTCCTCGCCGGTATCTCGGTGGGGCTGGAATCGGCCGTCTACACCGCCCTGCTGATCGGCCTCGGCGTCTATGGCGCCTTCCTGCTCGGCGGTACGTCGATCATGCTGGCGCTGTTCGCGGTGGCGCTGGCCGGCACCGGTCTGCTCACCACGGTCGGCGTGATCGTCGCCATGGACACCTTCGGCCCGGTCTCGGACAACGCGCAGGGCATCGCCGAGATGTCCGGCGACGTCACCGGTGCGGGCGCGCAGGTGCTCACCAACCTGGACGCGGTCGGCAACACGACGAAGGCCATCACCAAGGGCATCGCCATCGCCACCGCCGTCCTGGCGGCGTCGGCGCTCTTCGGGTCGTACCGCGACGCGATCACCACGAACGTGGCGGACGTGGGCGAGAAACTGACCGGAGCGGGCGCACCACTGACCCTGTCGATGGACATCTCGCAGCCCAACAACCTCGTCGGCCTGATCGCCGGCGCGGCGGTCGTCTTCCTCTTCTCGGGGCTGGCGATCAACGCCGTGTCGCGGTCGGCGGGTTCGGTGGTGTACGAGGTGCGGCGGCAGTTCCGCGAGCACCCCGGGATCATGGACTACACCGAGAAGCCCGAGTACGGGCGCGTCGTGGACATCTGCACCAAGGACGCGCTGCGGGAGCTGGCCACGCCAGGTCTGCTCGCCGTGATGGCGCCCATCTTCATCGGGTTCACGCTCGGCGTCGGTGCCCTCGGCTCGTACCTCGCGGGTGCGATCGGCGCGGGCACGCTCATGGCGGTGTTCCTCGCCAACTCCGGTGGCGCGTGGGACAACGCCAAGAAGCTCGTCGAGGACGGCCACCACGGCGGCAAGGGCAGCGAGGCCCACGCCGCCACCGTGATCGGCGACACGGTCGGCGACCCCTTCAAGGACACCGCGGGGCCCGCGATCAACCCGCTGCTCAAGGTCATGAACCTGGTGTCGCTGCTCATCGCGCCCGCGGTCATCAAGTTCTCCTACGGCGACGACAAGAACCTCGGTGTGCGGATCGGGATCGCGGTCCTCGCCCTGATCGTCATCGTCGGGGCGGTCTACGTCTCCAAGCGGCGCGGGATCGCCGTGGGCGACGACGAGGGCAAGACCGAGCAGGTGGCCAAGTCGACCGATCCTGCGGTGGTTTCGTAGGCGGTCTTACGACAGCACCGCTCAAGGGGCGGGCGGACGACGCGTGTTGACGCGTCGTCCGCCCGCCTTCGCATGTGTGCCCGGTCTGTGGGGCGCGTGTGTGTGCAGCCTCACGGTGAGCCTTCTCTCGCCTGGTGCAAATGGCTCCAAATGTGTCTCTAGTGGACGCCCGGCATGGGGTTGACGTCTGTGCGGCGTGTATGTTCCGGGGCCGAGAGCCATGGAAGGGACCAATCCGGTGAACAAGAAGCTCGCGGCCGCACTGTCCGGCGGTGCGGTACTGGTACTGGCGCTGTCGGGATGCAGCAGCAGCAACGACAACAACGACAAGCTGAACGCCTGGGCCAAGCAGGTCTGCGACGCCGTACAGCCGCAGGCCAAGAAGATCGAGGCCGCCAACGCCGCGATCCAGAAGCAGACCTCGGACAACAGCGCGCCGGGAGACGTCCAGAAGACCGACGCACAGGCCTTCCAGGACATGTCCGACGCCTACCGGGCGATCGGGGCCGCCGTCCAGAACGCCGGGGCGCCGGACGTCGACAACGGGGCGCAGAAGCAGAAGAACGCGGTCAAGGAGCTCAACGACATCGCCGCGTCCTACGCCACGCTGCAGACGCAGGTCGGCAAGCTGAACATCAAGGACCAGGCCAAGTTCGCCGACGGCCTCAAGGGCATCGCGACCTCGCTGGACAAGCTGAGCCAGAGCGGGAACGACGCGCTGAAGACCCTGGAGGAGGGCGACGTCGGCAAGGCGATGTCGAAGCAGGCGAGCTGCAAGTCGGCGTCCGCCTCCGCTTCGTCCTCGTCGACGGCGAGCTGACGCGGAGCTGCGGTCGGCGGCGTCTGACGGCCACAATGGGGGCGTGAGTACCTCCAGCCTCCCCGCCCTGCCCGTCGCCCCCGCCTCCGGCCGTTCCGATGTCGCCGCCCGGCTGCGGGACGCCCTGCTCCGGGCGTCCTTCACCGCCGACGGGCTGCTCGAGCTGCTCGGCGCCCCCGCGTACGCGGCGCTGGCGCGCAGCGAGATCGTGCCCGCGCTCCGGGCGACGCGTGGGGACACGCCGCTGGAGGTGCTCGTACGGCTGTTCCTGCTGCAGCAGCCCGTGCCGCACGCGCGCGTGGAGGGCGTGCTGCCTCTCGACGCCCTTCTGGAGAGCGGGTGGCTGGTGCGCGCCGGGGCCGACGAGGTGGCCGCGAGCGTGGACGTACGGCCGTACGGCGGGCCCGGTGGCGAGGACTGGTTCATCGTGTCCGACCTGGGGTGCGCGGTCGGCGGGGCGGGCGGTATCGGCAGCAGGGACGAGGGCGTCGTCCTGGGCGTCGGCGGCGCCTCGACGACCCTCGCCGGCATCACCGTCCGTACGCCGGTCTCCTCGGCGCTCGACCTCGGTACCGGCTCCGGCATCCAGGCGCTGCACGCCGCGCAGCACGCCACGCGCGTGACGGCGACCGACCTCAACCCGCGCGCGCTGCACATCACGGCGCTCACGCTGGCGCTCTCCGGCGCACCGGCGGCGGACCTGCGCGAGGGCTCGCTCTTCGAGCCGGTCCGCGATGACGAGACGTACGACCTGATCGTGTCGAACCCGCCGTTCGTGATCTCGCCGGGCGCTCGACTGACCTACCGGGACGGCGGGATGGGCGGGGACGATCTGTGCCGCTCGATCGTTCAGGGGGCGGGTGAGCGGCTGAGCGAGGGCGGGTTCGCACAGTTCCTCGCCAACTGGCAGCACGTGGAGGGGGAGGACTGGCAGGACAGGCTCAGGTCGTGGGTGCCGCGCGGGTGCGACGCGTGGATCGTGCAGCGCGAGGTGCAGGACGTCACGCAGTACGCCGAGTTGTGGCTCAGGGATGCCGGTGACCACCGTGGGGACCCGGCCGAGTACCAGGCGCGGTACGACGCGTGGCTGGACGAGTTCGAGGCGCGCAAGGTGAAGGCCGTCGGGTTCGGCTGGATCACGCTGCGGAAGACGGCTGCCGCCGAGCCCTCGATCACCGTGGAGGAGTGGCCGCACCCGGTCGAGCAGCCGCTCGGCGACACCGTACGGGCGCACTTCGACCGCCTCGCCTATCTGCGGGCGCACGACGACGCGGCCTTGCTGGAAGGGCACTTCCGGCTCGCCGGCGAGGTCGTGCAGGAGCAGGTCGGGCTGCCGGGCGCCGAGGACCCGGAGCATGTGGTGCTGCGTCAGCACCGTGGGATGCGCCGGGCCACCAAGGTGGACACGGTCGGCGCGGGCTTCGCGGGCGTGTGCGACGGCTCGCTGAGCGCCGGGCGCATCCTGGACGCGATCGCCCAACTGATCGGCGAGGACCCGGTGTTGCTGCGCGACCGTACGCCCGCGCAGATCAGGCTGCTGGTGGAGCAGGGGTTCCTCGTGCCGGCCGAGTGATCCCGCGCCGCACGTCGCCCCTGGGGCGGTCCCGTACCTCTGACACCGGTGTGCCCGATCTGGCGGGATTTACGGGATTGGTGATGAAAAGTACTCCTGTCAGTGGTGCATGCGACGCTACTTTCTAGAGACAGGCTCCACGCGTCCTCGGGGGAGGCGCGCTGTCTCGGGGGAGGCACCATGGCTGGTGAGACGCCGCAGCACGGCGAAGGCCGGATGATCAACGGGCGGTACCGGCTGGTGCGGACCCTAGGAGCGGGCGGCATGGGCCGGGTCTGGCTCGCCCACGACGTGGAGCTGGCCTGCGAGGTCGCCGTCAAGGAGATCGCGCTGCCGGAGGTGCCGACGGACGGGGAGGAGATCGCGCAGCGCATCGCCCGCGCCCGCAGCGAGGCCCGGCACGCGGCGCGGCTGCGCGGCCACCCGCATGTGGCGACGGTGCACGACGTGGTGGTGCACGAAGGCCTCCCGTGGATCGTCATGGAGTACGTCCCGGACGCGGTCGACCTCCAGGCGGTGATCCGGAGTTCGGGCCCGCTGCCGCCCGACCGGGTGGCCCTGATCGGGCTCGCCGTCCTGGACGCGCTCATGGCGGGGCACCGTATCGGCATCCTCCACAGGGATGTGAAACCGGCCAACATCCTTCTGGCGCCCGACGCTTCGGGCGACGCCTACGCGCGCGTGCTGCTCACCGACTACGGCATCGCCCTCATGCCCGAGTCCCGCGAACCCCGGCTCACCGCCACCGCCGGCATCCTCGGCACCCCCGGCTACCTCGCGCCGGAACGCGCGCGTGGCGAGCCGCCCACCCCGGCCGCCGACCTGTTCTCGCTGGGCGCCACGCTGTACGCGGCGGTCGAGGGCCGCGGCCCCTTCGACCGCAACGGCGACTACGCCACCCTCACGGCCCTGCTCGGCGAGGAGCCGGCCCCGGCGGTCCGTGCGGGCGAACTGGCGCCCGTGCTCCACGGGTTGCTGGTGAAGGACCCGACACGCCGGTCGGCGCCGGAGACGGTGCGGCAAGGGCTGGAGCGGGTCCTCCAGCAGGCCGCCGCGAGTGCGCCCGCGCAGGCCTTCGGCCCGCCTCAGGGGTACGTCGGGAGCGTTCCGCAGCCAGGCGTGCCGGGCGGTGTGCCGCCGGGATACGTGGCGAGCGCGCCGGCACAGGGCGGCACACCGAACACCCCTTCGGCGCCCGGATACGGGGCGGGTGGCGCGCCGGCGGGTTACGTCGCGGGCGGGCCGTACGGGGGAGCGCCGCCGGCCGCCCCGGTCGGGCCGCAGACGCCGGGGACACCGCAGACCCCCCACACCCCGCAGACACCGGGCGGGCCGCAGGGCCCGGGGCCGTATCCGGGCTGGAATCCCTACGCGAGCAGCCCCACGGTGACGTACGGAGGAGGGGGTACGCCGCCCCCGTACCCGGGTGGACCGGGGCAGAGCCCGACCGTCGTACCGAACAGCGGCGATCCAGGACGCCGTCGGCGAACCGTGATCGTCGTCGCCGTGGTGGCCGCGGTCGCCCTGGTGATCGGTGTCGGCGTGTGGGGAGCGGTCTCGCTGACGGGCAGGAAGAGCACCTCCGGGGCGCATCCGGGCGCCTCCGCGTCCCGGTCGCCGTCGTCCTCCGCGCCCAGCCCGACCGGGCCGGTCTACGTGTACGGCAAGGAGGTCGGGCTCACCAAGGCCTTGCAGGCGGGGGACTGTGTCAAGGCGGTCTGGACGGGTGAGCCGTTCAAGTCCGCGCCGAACCTCGGGGTGGTGGACTGTGCCGACGACACCCCCGAGGGCCAGGTGGTCGCCGTCGACTCGGCGGCGGACTACGCCGACGCGCGTGATCACGGAGCGGACCGCTGCGCTCGCCAGAGCAAACCGCTGGCGCAGAGCCTCCCGGACGCGGGGTACTACGCCGTGGTGCCCACACAGCAGGGGTTCGGCGTGGCCCAGGGGAGTACGGCCTGTCTCGTACTCGGCCGGCATGTTCCGATCGGGGGCGAGATCGGGAGGTTCCGGGACGCGGGCGTGGACATGTCCTCCGCCCAGATGAGCGTCGGCGACTGCTTCACCTACAAGCAGGACAAGGACACGATCCACACCTACCTCACCGACTGCGGCCAGGGACACACCGACCAGGTGATCGGCTTCGCTCAGGCTCCGGCGAACATGGACTTCGCGACCGGGACGAAGGAGCACGACAAGCTCTGCAGCAACAAGTTCCAGTCGACCTGGGCGCCGGGCACGAAGCGGTACATCACCGGCTGGTGGCCTTCGAAGGAGTACTGGAACCAGGGGTTCACGACGATGATCTGCACGTTGGAGCCCGCCGACGGCGGAAAGGAGACCGGACAGGCCACTCCTCCCGCCTCCGGCTCGGCGTGATGCGCCTCGGCCGGGGCGGCACGCGGCGGACCGGCCCCCGGGATTCACCCCCTGTTCGCCCGTGCGTCTCCCACCCGTGGGAACGTCCCGTCCCGGCACCCCGCACCGGAAGGACCCACCATGGAGAGCGGCCCGGCGATCTTCACCGGCACGGTGTTCGACCTGTTCGGAGCCGCTCTGCTGGTCTGGGTCGGCGTCCGGCTCCGGCACCGCCGACCCGTCGCCCTCGGTGTGAACCCGGTCGCATCCGCCACCGTCGCCGTGATCGCCGGCGTGTGTGCTCTCGTGCTCGGCGTGTGGTGTTTCGGGCGGGTGTGACGACGGTCGGCGACGCGATCTCCCAAAGGCCCGCCGACCTGGTCCGGGGGTAATCGACGACCTGGTCCGAGGGCAATTGAGAGGTGGCCTTCCCCATGATCCCGGAATGCCGCTGGCCACTCCGGGCGGCAGGAATGGCACGACTCGGGTTACCGTTCGAGTGGCCGTTGTGGGCTTTTCCCGTTTGACACGGGGGCGGGATGTACCGTCACACTCCGCAGCGTCACCATGACTGTGCCCCGGGACGTAGGCCTGGGGAGGCCCCAGCGTCGACCGGAGAGAGAAGAGCGAAGTTGTCCCCGACCAGCGAGACCGCACACGGCGGCCGCCGACTCGTCATCGTCGAGTCGCCTGCCAAGGCGAAGACGATCAAGGGCTATCTCGGCCCTGGTTACGTCGTCGAGGCGAGCGTCGGGCACATCCGCGACCTCCCCAACGGCGCGGCCGAGGTGCCGGAGAAGTACACCGGCGAGGTCCGCCGCCTCGGTGTGGACGTCGACCACGACTTCCAGCCGATCTATGTGGTCAACGCCGACAAGCGGGCCCAGGTCAAGAAGCTCAAGGACCTGCTCGCCGACTCGGACGAGCTCTTCCTCGCCACCGATGAGGACCGCGAGGGCGAGGCCATCGCCTGGCACCTCCAGGAAGTGCTCAAGCCCAAGGTCCCGGTCAAGCGGATGGTCTTCCACGAGATCACCAAGGCCGCGATCCAGGCCGCCGTCGCCAACCCGCGCGAGCTGAACCAGAAGCTGGTCGACGCCCAGGAGACCCGCCGCATCCTCGACCGTCTCTACGGCTACGAGGTCTCGCCGGTCCTGTGGAAGAAGGTCATGCCGCGTCTGTCGGCCGGCCGTGTCCAGTCGGTCGCCACCCGGCTCGTGGTGGAGCGGGAACGCGAGCGCATCGCGTTTCGTTCCGCCGAGTACTGGGACCTGACGGGCACCTTCGCGACCGGCCGCGCGGGGGACCCGTCGGACCCGTCGTCGCTGGTCGCCCGCCTGGGGACCGTCGACGGCAGGCGGGTCGCGCAGGGCCGCGACTTCGACTCCCTGGGACAACTCAAGAGCGAGCAGGTCCTGCACCTCGACGAGGCGAACGCCCGCGCCCTGGCCGCCGCCCTGGAGAACACCCGGTTCTCCGTCCGGTCCGTCGAGTCCAAGCCGTACCGCCGCTCGCCGTACGCCCCCTTCCGTACGACGACGCTCCAGCAGGAGGCGAGCCGCAAGCTCGGCTTCGGCGCCAAGGCGACCATGCAGGTGGCCCAGAAGCTGTACGAGAACGGCTTCATCACCTACATGCGTACGGACTCCACGACCCTCAGCGACACCGCCGTGGCCGCCGCCCGCGCCCAGGTCACGCAGCTGTACGGCGCCGACTACCTGCCGTCGGCCCCGCGGACGTACGCCGGGAAGGTGAAGAACGCGCAGGAGGCGCACGAGGCGATCCGCCCCTCGGGTGATCGTTTCCGCACGCCCGCCGAGACCGGCCTGACCGGCGACCAGTTCAAGCTCTACGAGCTGATCTGGAAGCGGACCGTCGCCTCCCAGATGAAGGACGCGATCGGCAACAGCGTGACCGTCAAGATCGGTGGCACGGCCGCCGACGGCCGGGACGTCGAGTTCAGCGCCTCGGGCAAGACGATCACCTTCCACGGCTTCCTCAAGGCCTACGTCGAGGGCGCCGACGACCCGAACGCCGAACTGGACGACCGCGAGCGCCGGCTGCCGCAGGTCGCCGAGGGCGACCGGCTCAGCGCCGAGGAGATCACGGTCGACGGGCACGCCACCAAGCCCCCGGCCCGCTACACCGAGGCCAGCCTGGTCAAGGAGCTCGAAGAGCGCGAGATCGGCCGCCCGTCGACGTACGCGTCGATCATCGGCACCATCCTCGACCGCGGCTATGTCTTCAAGAAGGGCACGGCACTCGTCCCGTCCTTCCTGTCCTTCGCCGTGGTCAACCTCCTGGAGAAGCACTTCGGTCGGCTCGTCGACTACGACTTCACCGCCAGGATGGAGGACGACCTCGACCGCATCGCGGCCGGCCAGGCCCAGTCCGTGCCGTGGCTGAGGCGCTTCTACTTCGGTGAGGGCACCGCCACGGGCGGCGCGGCCGAGGCGGGCAACGGCGACGGGGACCACCTCGGCGGTCTCAAGGAGCTGGTGACCGACCTGGGCGCGATCGACGCACGCGAGGTGTCGTCGTTCCCGGTGGGCAACGGCATCGTGCTCAGGGTCGGGCGCTACGGCCCGTACATCGAGCGCGGCGAGAAGGACTCCGAGAACCACCAGCGGGCGGACGTCCCGGAGGACCTGGCGCCGGACGAGCTGTCGATCGAGCTCGCGGAGGAGCTGCTCGCCAAGCCGAGCGGCGACTTCGAGCTCGGTGCCGACCCGGAGTCCGGCCACCAGATCATCGCCCGGGACGGCCGCTACGGCCCGTACGTCACCGAGGTGCTCCCCGAGGGCACCCCGAAGACCGGCAAGAACGCCGTCAAGCCGCGTACGGCCTCGCTGTTCAAGTCGATGTCCCTCGACACGGTGACGCTCGCCGACGCCCTCAAGCTGATGTCGCTGCCGCGTGTCGTCGGCGCGGACGCCGAGGGCCAGGAGATCACCGCGCAGAACGGCCGCTACGGGCCGTACCTGAAGAAGGGCACCGACTCGCGCTCGCTGCAGACCGAGGACCAGCTCTTCACGATCACCCTCGAAGAGGCGCTGGAGATCTACTCCCAGCCCAAGCAGCGGGGCCGGGCCGCCGCCAAGCCGCCGCTGAAGGAGCTGGGCACCGACCCGATCAGCGAGAAGCCGGTCGTGGTCAAGGACGGCCGCTTCGGGCCGTACGTCACCGACGGGGAGACCAACGCGACCCTGCGCTCCGGCGACAGCGTCGAGACGATCACCCCGGAGCGCGGCTTCGAACTCCTCGCCGAGAAGCGGGCGAAGGCCCCCGCCAAGAAGACGGCGAAGAAGGCGCCCGCGAAGAAGGCCCCGGCCAAGAAGGCGACGGCGGCCAAGAAGACCGCCGCCAAGAAGACGACGACGGCGGCGAAGAAGACGACCGCCAAGAAGACGACCGCGGCGAAGAAGGCGACGGCCACGGAGTGACGGGGGTTCGGGGCCGGGCCTGTTGAGGGCCGGCTCCTTCACCACCTGTTCGCAAAACGAACGCCCCGATATCGCTTTGGTGTCGGGGCGTGCGCACGTTCGGGCGCGCGCACTGGGTTGTCAGTCGCTCCCGATAGGCTGAAAGCATGACGCGAGCGGAGCAGCCAACGGCCCACCACCCGGCCCCCGACGACGCCCTTGTCGCGGACTCCCGCGAGCGCGCCGTCCGCGCCCTGCTGAGCCGTCCGCAGCTGAGGCGGCTGTGGAGCGCGCACCTCGTGGGGTCGGTCGGCGACACCCTCGCCCTCCTCGTGCTGGTGGTCCTCGCCCTCCAGGCGGCCATCGTCGAGGGCTCCTTCGGGGGCAACTACCGGGGCGTGGCGTTCGCAGTGGCGACCGTTTTCGGGGTGCGCATCCTGGCGACGCTGCTCTTCGGCGCCGTACTCCTCGGTCCGCTCACCTCGTTGACCGCGCAGGAAGGCCCGCTCGACCGCCGCTGGACCATGGTCGGCGCCGACGGCGTCCGGGTCCTCGCGCTGATCGTCGCTCCCCTCTGGATCGACTGGACGCCGGACAACGCGCTGGCGGTCCTGCTGGTCACCGCCTTCGTGACCGGAGTCGCCGAGCGCTTCTGGACGGTGTGCCGCGAGAGCGCCGCGCCCGCGCTGCTGCCCGCCCCGCCGCTGGAGGGCGCGACGGTACGGCCGCTGCCGGACCACATGGACGCGCTGCGCCGCCTGTCGCTCCGTACGACCTTCGTGGCGATCCCCCTGGCTGCCGCCGCGCTCGTCGTCGCGGCGCTGCTCAACAACCTTCTGGGCGCCGGGATCGACTGGTTCGAGCAGCATCAGGCGGCCCTCGCCTCGTATGTGGCGGCCGGCCTGTTCGCCGCGTCCCTGTCCGTCGTGACCTTCCTCGAACTGCCCGACACCCGCACCCCACGCGCGCGTTCGCCGCTCGAGGGCCTGCGCCGCCCCAAGACGGGCACGGGCGTCGACAAGGGCCGTACGGGCGCCATCCCGCTGCTGGTGCTCGCCGCCGCGGCCGTCGCGGGTGCGATCTCCGCGGCCGTCGCCGTGTGCGTGCTGCACGCCAAGGACCTGGGCGGCGGCCCCACGCTGTTCGGGCTGCTGGTGCTCGCGCTGACCGGCGGTGTCGTCGTCGGCATCCGTACGGCGCCGAAGCTGCTGGTGGCGCTGTCCCGGCGCCGGCTGCTCGCGCTGGCGATCGCCTTCACCGGCGTCGCGCTGCTGGCCGCCGGTCTCGTCCCGGACGTCACCAGCGTCGTGCTGATCGTCGGGCTGGCCGGCACCGGCGCGGGCGTGGCCGCCAACATCGCGCACACGCTGCTCGACCAGGAGGCCGAGGACTACCGGCGGGCGCGCACGACGGAGCATCTGCACGCGGTCGTACGGGTCTCGGTGGCGCTCGGCGCGGTCATCGCCCCGGTCG
The DNA here is from genome assembly GCF_053596855.1 of Streptomyces sp. NPDC001617. Taxonomy (NCBI): domain Bacteria; kingdom Bacillati; phylum Actinomycetota; class Actinomycetes; order Kitasatosporales; family Streptomycetaceae; genus Streptomyces; species Streptomyces sp. NPDC001617. The sequence goes on along the minus strand of NZ_JBSFHA010000014.1, from coordinate 7,724 downwards.
TCGCCGCGGGCATCGGCCCGCACCGCCTGGAGAACGGCAGGTTCGTGTTCGCGCACGGCGGCGCCGCCTTCACCCTCATGCTGGTCGGCGCGCTGCTGCTGCCGGTGGCCGCGCTGGTGCTGGCCAAGGTCGACGACCGCTCCGGTGTGCCGCTGCGGCACGACCTGCGGGACGCGCTGCTCGGCGGCGACGACCCGGTGACGGTGCCCGCCGCCAACGGCTTCTTCATCGCCCTGGAGGGCGGCGACGGCGCCGGCAAGTCCACGCAGGCCGAGGCCCTCGCCGAGTGGATCCGGGCCAAGGGCCACGAGGTCGTGGTGACGCGCGAGCCGGGCGCGACGCCGGTCGGCAAGCGGCTGCGGTCGATCCTGCTGGACGTGTCGAGCGCCGGGCTGTCGCACCGGGCGGAGGCGCTGCTGTACGCGGCGGACCGGGCGGAACACGTGGACACCGTGGTGCGGCCCGCGCTGGAGCGCGGCGCGGTCGTCGTCTCCGACCGGTACATCGACTCGTCGGTCGCCTACCAGGGCGCGGGCCGTGACCTGTCCCCGACGGAGATCGCCCGTATCAACCGGTGGGCGACGAACGGGCTGGTGCCCCACCTGACCGTCCTGCTGGACATCTCCCCGGAGAGCGCCCGCGAGCGGTTCACCGAGGCGCCGGACCGGCTGGAGTCCGAGCCCGCCGAGTTCCACGCGCGCGTGCGGTCCGGATTCCTGGCGCTCGCCGCGGCCGACCCCGGGCGGTACCTGGTGGTGGACGCCGGCCAGGAGCCCGAGGCCGTCACCACCGTCGTACGGCACCGGCTCGACCAGATGCTGCCGCTGTCCGAGGCCGAGGTGAAGGCCCAGGAGGAGGCGCGGAAGAAGGCCGAGGAGGAGGCCCGCCGCAAGGCCGAGGAGGAGGCCGCCCGGAAGGCCGAGGAGGAGCGGCTGGAGCGTGAGCGCCAGGAGCAGCTCGCCAAGCTGCGCGCCGAGGAGGAGGAGCGCAAGCGGCGCGAACTGGAGGAGGCGCAGCGGCGCGAGGCCGAGCGGCAGGCGGAGGAGGCCCGGCAGCGGGCCGAGGAAGCGCGCCGGCGGGCCGAGGAGGAGCGGCAGCGGCTGCTCGCCGAGGAGAAGGCGCGCGCCGAGGAGGAGGCCCGCCGCAAGGTCGACGAGGAGCGGCGGCGCAAGCAGGCCGAGGAGGAGGCCCGGCTGCACGCCGAGGCCGAGGCCCGGCGGCTGGAGAAGCAGCGGAAGGCCGAGGAGGCGTTGCTGCGGGCGGAGGAGGCCCGACGGCTCGCCGAGCAGGCAGCGGCCGCCGCGGAGGCGGGGCCCAAGCAGCCGACGGCGCCCGCGGTGCCGGTCGACGCGGCGACTGTGCCCACACCGGTGGTGACGCCGACGAACGCGTCCGGCGGGCCGGTGGAGGAGACGGCCGTGTTGCGGCCGGTTCGGGGCGACGAGGACGGGGCCGGCGGTGCGGGCCGTGGCCGTGGTGCCGGTGCGCGGTCCCGCGGCCGGTCCGAGGGTGGGTCCGACGCGGAGGTGACGACACAGCTGCCGCAGCCGCCGGCTCCTGCGGGGGCGGCGGACGAGACGGCGGTGTTGCCTCCGGTGGTGCCGGGGGCGGCCGACGAGACGGCTGTGCTGCCACCCGTCGTGCCGGGGGCCGCCGACGAGACGGCTGTGTTGCCGCCGGTGGCTCCTGGGGCCGAGGACGAGACCGCCGTGTTGCCTCCGGTGCGGGGTGAGGATCCTTCGGACCGGGTGCCGTCCGGGTTCTTCCGGGACGAGGACCGGGCGGCGGGTGGCCGGCCGGACGGGGCCGAGGACCGTACGCGGGAGATGCCTCAGGTCGATGCCGAGGGGACGCCTCGGCGGCGGGCTCCATCGGACTGGGCCGAGGAGACTCCGTTGGACGATCTGCCTTCGCTGGCCGACGAGTTGCTCGGGCCGCACGAGGACGATCACGACGACGATCGCGGACGGCGCAGGCGAGGGCGTCGGGGCTGACGGCGGCCGTCCCTCTGTTGTCAGTGCCGGCCTTCACGACCGGTTGTCAGTGCCGGCCTTCACAATGGATCCCGCAACACGAACCGTGACGAAAGGGCGGGGTGACCTGTGACTGTCTGGGACGACCTCGTGGGCCAGGAGAAGGTGGCCGAGCAGTTGGGTGCCGCTGCTCGGGATGCCGATGCCCTCGTCACCGCCACCACGGCCGGCGCACCGCCGCCCGAGGCGTCGAAGATGACCCATGCCTGGCTGTTCACCGGACCTCCCGGTGCCGGGCGGAACCAGGCGGCGCGGGCCTTCGCCGCCGCGCTGCAGTGCGTGTCGCCGGACCGGGCGCTGGGCGGGTCCCCCGGCTGCGGGTTCTGCGACGGCTGTCACACGGCCCTCGTCGGGACGCACGCCGACGTCACCACCGTCGCCGCCGTCGGCACGCAGATCCTCGCCGACGACATGCGGGACACCGTACGGAAGTCGTTCACATCGCCGGCGAACGGCCGTTGGCAGATCATCCTGGTCGAGGACGCCGAGCGGCTGAACGAGAAGTCGGCCAACGCCGTGCTGAAGGCGGTGGAGGAGCCCGCGCCGCGGACCGTCTGGCTGCTGTGCGCGCCGTCGATCGAGGACGTGCTGCCGACGATCCGCTCGCGTTGTCGGCACCTGAATCTGCTGACGCCGTCCGTGGACGCCGTCGCCGACATGCTCGTACGACGGGAAGGCATCGAGCCCGCCGTCGCCGCGGCCGCGGCCCGCGCCACGCAGGGACATGTCGACCGGGCCCGGCGCCTGGCCGCCGACCCGGCCGCCCGTGAGCGCCGCGCCGCCGTGCTGAAGCTGCCGCTGCGGGTCGAGGAGATCGGCAGTGCCCTCAAGGCCGCCCAGGAACTCGTCGACGCGGCCGCCGAGGACGCCAAGCAGCTCGCCGAGGAGATGGACGGCAAGGAGACCGAGGAGCTGAAGGCGGCCATGGGCGCATCCCAGGGCGGGCGGATGCCGCGCGGTACGGCGGGCGTGATGAAGGACCTGGAGGACAAGCAGAAGCGGCGCCGTACGCGCACGCAGCGCGACAGCCTCGACCTCGCCCTGACCGACCTCACCGGCTTCTACCGCGACGTCCTCGCCCTCCAGCTCGGCACCCGTGTCGCCCTGGCGAACGCGGACGCCGAGGACGCGCTGGAGCGGTTGGCCCGCGGCGGCTCCCCCGAAGCCACTCTCCGCCGTATCGAGGCGATCGCCGCCTGCCGCGAGGCCCTCGACCGCAACGTGGCCCCACTGCTCGCGGTGGAGGCGATGACGATGGCGCTGAGAGCGGGCTGAGCGAGGGCGCAGAGAGCCGGCGAGTGACGGCGCCCGCGCAACCGGCTCACCGATCAACGGGGATTGACCATCGATCGAGGTTGACCATCAAGGCAGGTTGACCATGTAACTCGTACGAGCCACGATGTGCGCGCACGGCATTCGATCCACTGCGCAGAGTTACGCTCGCCAGATGCACACCAGGCGCACCCCTCGCCCTCGCCCCCGTCGGTCCCGAGTCGTCGGCGCCCTCCTCGCCACCGCCGCGCTCCTGGTCTCGGCCTGCTCCGCCTCGGGTTCGGCCAGTTCCGGCAGCGGCCGGGCCGAGGTGGCGCTGGCCGCGCTGCCGCAGTCGACACCGTCCTCCCTGGCGCCGTACTACGCGCAGAAGCTGAGCTGGCGCAGCTGCGGTGCCCCCGGCTTCCAGTGCGCCACGATGAAGGCGCCGCTCGACTACGCGCACCCGGGCGACGGGGACGTACGGCTGGCCGTCGCCCGCAAGAAGGCCACGGGCAAGGGCAAGCCGCTGGGGTCGCTGCTGGTGAACCCGGGCGGGCCGGGCGGCTCGGCGGTCGGCTATCTGGAGCAGTACGCAGGCATCGGCTACCCGGCGGAGGTGCGCGCCCGGTACGACATGGTCGCGGTCGACCCGCGCGGGGTGGCCCGCAGCGAGCCGGTCGAGTGCCTGGGCGGCCGCCAGATGGACACGTACACGCAGACGGACACGACCCCCGACGACCGGAAGGAGACCGACGAACTCGTCGACGCGTACAAGAAGTTCGCGGAGGGCTGCGGGGCGCACTCGGCGAACCTGTTGCGGCATGTCTCCACCGTCGAGGCGGCCCGGGACATGGACATCCTGCGGGCGGTGCTCGGGGACCGGAAGCTGACGTATGTGGGGGCGTCGTACGGGACGTTCCTCGGGGCGACGTACGCCGGTCTCTTCCCGGACCGGGTCGGCCGGCTGGTCCTGGACGGCGCGATGGACCCGTCCCTCGACGCGCGTCGGCTGAACCTGGACCAGACGGCGGGCTTCGAGACGGCGTTCCAGTCCTTCGCGAAGGACTGCGTGCAGCAGCCGGACTGCCCGCTCGGCCACAAGGGAACGACACCTGCGCAGGTCGGCGTGAACCTCAGCGCGTTCTTCAGGAAGCTGGACGCCCACCCGATCGCCACCGGCGAGGCCGACGGCCGCAAGCTCGGGGAGGCCCTCGCCACCACCGGCGTGATCGCGGCGATGTACGACGAGGGCTCGTGGGCGCAGTTGCGCGAGGCACTGACCTCGGCGATGAAGGAGCACGACGGGGCGGGTCTGCTGGTCCTCTCCGACAGCTACTACGAGCGTGACGCCGACGGCCGCTACTCGAACCTGATGTTCGCCAACGCGGCGGTGAACTGCCTGGACCTGCCGTCGGGCTTCTCGTCCCCCGACCAGGTCGAGAAGGCGCTGCCGTCCTTCGAGAAGGCGTCCCCGGTCTTCGGCGAAGGCCTTGCCTGGGCGTCCCTGAACTGCGCGTACTGGCCCGTGAAGCCCACCGGTGAACCGCACCGCATCGAGGCGAGGGGCGCGGCCCCCATCGTGGTGGTCGGCACCACCCGAGACCCGGCGACCCCGTACCGCTGGGCCCGGTCCCTCTCCCACCAGCTCACCTCCGGCCGCCTCCTCACCTACGAGGGCGACGGCCACACCGCCTACGGCCGCGGCAGCGACTGCATCGACTCGGCGATCGACACGTTCCTGCTCCGCGGGACGCCGCCGGCGAAGGGCAAGCGCTGCGCCTGACGAAGGGTGAGCGCTGCACATAACCCCTGCTCGCAGCCCTGTGTCCCGCCTGCATCCCGCCTGCGCCACGCCCCGGAAGCCCCGCCTCCGGGGCGTGGTCGGAGCACCCCCGGAAACTGTGTAGACTTACCGACGTCGCTGATCGCACCATAGTGCAGACGGCGCGCCGCCTTAGCTCAGATGGCCAGAGCAACGCACTCGTAATGCGTAGGTCTCGGGTTCGAATCCCGAAGGCGGCTCAAAGAATCCCCAGGTTAGATGGCATCTGAGCTGGGGCTTTTGCTTTCCCTTGAAGGGTTCATGGTCTAAACCAATGCGCTATGGGGTGCGCGCGAAGGCCAGATGGGGCCCAGATTGCCTTGCGTATTGGTAATGCGTAGGTCGGTGGTTTGCTTTCTGTGACGGGATCTGCGGATCAGGCCTCTGAACTGGCCTTTCTCCTCGGGAGTAGACCGAGGGGGCCTATTGCGTGAGCCATGGGGAACGTACGGGGAACATGGCGTCGGGCAGCCTCCTCGTCGGAGGCGTCCGACGAGGAGGCTGCACCCTCGTCCTGTTCTTCTCCAGGCTGGCCCTGTACGTGTCGAGCGAACGCAGACGGCCGCGCGCACGCGGTGCTCGCGAGTCCGGCCGCCCTGTCGCGCCAGGCCGCGCTGCCGAGCCTAGGTGTGCCCTCACGTGGTCAGTGCTGGGCCGGGACGCCGAGGTCGTCGAGAAGGCCACAGACGTGGCGCTCGATGGCGTCGCGGATGGGGCGGACGTCGTCGACGGTCCTGCTCGCGGGATCGTCCAGCGTTCAGTCGAGATATCGCTTGCCGGGGAAGACCGGGCAGGCGTCGCCGCAGCCCATGCTGACGACGACATCGGCGGCGCGGACGATCTCGTCTGTCCAGGGCTTGGCGAACTCGCGGGAGATGTCGATGCCGGGCCACCGCCGTCACCGACCGCTGGGGCAACTCCCCATATGGACGCCTGTCCGGGCTGCTGGCCTCTCGCACCATCGCGTCTGCCCTGGCGCCATTCGCGGGAGCCGCGCTGGCCGGACCGCTCGGCGGCTATCCGGGGCCTGTTCGCCGTGCTCGCCCTGGCTTCCGCCGCAGCGGCCCTCCTTGCACTGGTGAGCTGACGTAGATCACTGCGGCGGGGCGTCTCGCGGTCAGACCCCGGGCACCCTCCAGGCTTCCACGGACGGTCAATTGCAGCAATTGCAGCCGGGGCGGCAGCCGCACGCGTCGTCCGGCTCAGTGCCGATGGCCGGGACCGCCGCCGCGGAGGGTGCGCAGCAGCCCTTGCCCTGCCAGGCGTCGCGACCTTCCTTTGTGGCGATGGCGGCGATGACGAGGGCGGCGATGGGATCGGCCCAGGACCAGCCGAGGGTGGCGTTGAGGACCAGGCCGACCAGGAGCACGGCCGAGAGGTAGGTGCACAGCAGGGTCTGCTTGGAGTCGGCGACCGCGCTGGCGGAGCCGAGTTCACGGCCCGCGCGGCGTTGGGCTGCTGACAGGAACGGCATTACCGCGAGCGAGAGGGCGGCGAGCACGATGCCGGGGATGGAGCGTTCCGCCTCCCCCGTGCCGGTCAGCGCGCGGACGGCGTCGACAGTGACGTAGGCGGCGAGCGCGAAAAACGACAGTGCGATGATCCGCAGCGTTGTCTTCTCCCGCGCCTCGCGCACGGCGTGCTCACGTGTGGAGAACTGCCAGGCCACCGCGGCGGCGGAGGAGACCTCGATGACCGAGTCGAGGCCGAAGCCGACCAGGGCGGTGGAGGAGGCGAGGGTGCCGGCAGTGATGGCGACGATCGCCTCGATGACGTTGTAGGTGATGGTCGCCGTGACCAGCAGACGTATCCGACGGGCGAGCGCGTCCCGGCGGGCCGGAGAAGGGCAGAGGGATATCGCGGCCATCAGCAGCAGCCCTTCTCGTCGGCGTCGGCACAGGTGCGGTCGGTCTCGACAGCCACCACAGCGGCACGCAGGTCGTCCAGCGCGTGGCCGAGGCGTTCGTCGGAGAGCTCGTACTGCGTGCGCCGGCCGTCGGGCATGGTGACGACCAGGCCGCAGTCGCGCAGGCATGCGAGGTGGTTGGAGAGCCGGGTGCGCGAGATGCCGAGCGTGTCGGCGAGATCGGCTGGGTAGGCCGGGGCCTCGCGCAGCGCGAGCAGGATGCGGCAGCGGATCGGGTCGGCGAGCGCGCGGCCGAACCGGGCCAGCACGTCGATGTCGGAGGCAACAGTCAGCACCCCCTGACAGTACAAGACTCCCTGAATTCAGAAAACCGTGAATCGGCAAGGGGGCCCAACTGGACACGGAAACGTGGTCCATTGGAACGGGCTCGTGCTCGGACTCGGCAGCGGCGATGGTGACCGTCTCCAGACCGCCGTAGGCGAAGACCGAGGTGAGCAGGCCGACGACCATGCCGTTCGTGCCGTGGGGCAGGAAGCCACCGACCCGGTGAGGTTCGCCGCTCCCGGAGCGTGCGTGTCCGGCAGCGCGCCGAGGATCGCGAGGGCGCCCAGCACCAGGAGGAGCGAGATCGCGCCGATCTTCAAGGCCGCCAGGACGGCGACGCGATCGAGTGCGACATCCTGGCGGGTGCGGCCAACGCCGTGCTGCGCGGTCTGCGCGAGCTGGAACTCGACCGCCGCGGATCCAT